>NZ_JBEXLH010000007.1:0-198332 GCF_040609855.1 Nonomuraea sp. NPDC004580
TTAAGCTTCCCTGCGCCGATGGTACTGCACTCGGGAGGGTGTGGGAGAGTAGGTCACCGCCGGACAATCTTTGGGGAAGGGTCTCAACGCCTTACAGGGTGTTGGGGCCCTTTCCGCATGTCCGGACCCCTTTTGTTCCGCATGGCTGGGGTCCTTCTCCGCATGGTTCCCGGTCTTCCTTGGAAGGTCGCGGTCCCGTCGTTTGTGCGGGATTCTTCGGGGGTTGCTGTGTTTCGCCTGCGGGGTCTTCGAAGGCCGCGGGTTTTCGTATGGCCGCTCGTCTTCTTCGCGAGTCGGGGCTTCTTGGGTGATGCCGGCTTTGGTCTGGTGCGGGTTTTCGGGGTTCGGCTGAGCCCCTGGATCGGTTGTGGTGGTTGTTGTTCAGCTAGAGCGCCTTTCATGTTCGGATCACCTAGAGGGGCGGTCCGGTGCTCCCTCGGGAGGGGTTGGGGTCGTTCCTGTGCTGGGGCCAGCCGCTCATTCCGATGGGTTGGTTGCGGTGGTAGTGGTCGAGGCCGGCGATCGTGTACGGGACGGTGTTGTCCGGTAGGCGGCGGGCCGGGAACCATTCGACGGCGGCGCACTTGTGCGGTTCGGCGTTGATGATGTCGCCTGTCCAATGACTGGTGGCGAAGAAGAAGCCGATGCGGGGCTTGCCTTCGGGGTTCAGGTGATGAAGGACGGTCGCCGGGCGGAGGGAGGCGAGGTCGAGGTGGACGCCGACCTCTTCCCTGGTTTCTCGTAGCGCGCATTCGATGACCGTCTCGCCCTCGTCCAGGTGGCCTGAGGGGAGACAGAACCAGCCGTCCCGGTAGCCGGTGCCTTGGCGTAGGCAGAGGAGGATGTCCTTGCCTCGTTCCAGAATCACATGGACGTCCACGGTGACCTGCTGGCGTTGCGGCAAGAGATGTCCTCCCACGAGTCGGCCCCCTGCGACGGTAACGATGGTGCTGGGCTCGCGCGGGAGCCGTAGGTCGGGGTGTCGGTCGTGATCGGGCTCCTGCGTGGAGCCGGTAAGGGTGTTGCGGTCGTCGATGTGACCATCATGCGCCGCTGAAGGTGCGCTCGGCCACCGCTGGTTGTGTGATCGTCGCACTGTGTTGCCCGTAGGCGCTCCTCGCCTCCGCGCCTAAAACCCGCGACCCCGTCTCCCCGCGGCTACCGTGTTCGTGCCCGTGCCCTCGTGGCTGTGCGCGTGGTCCGTGCGCGTGGTCCGTGCCTTCGTCCCCGGCGATCGCTTGTATGCACCTTCGCGCGCTCGCGCCAGCGCGACCACGAATGTCCGTGCTCCCGTGCCCCCGTGCCCTTGTGGGCTCGTGCTCCGCGTCTTTGTGTCCGGCGCTCCGGTGCTCGGCATTCCCGTGGTCCGTGTCTCGTACCCGTGCTTACGGTGGCCTGTGTCGGCCGCTGCCTCATGGCCCCTTGCCTTAGGGGCCGCGGGCCCGTGCCCCAGGAGCCCTGGTGCCTCCAGACTCCGCGGCCTGCGCCTCGGCGCCCGTGTGCTTCCGTGGGCTCGTGGTCCGCGTCGCTGTGTCCGGGGCTCCGGTGCTCGGCGCTCTCGTGAGCTCGCGCCTCCATGCCCTGTGGCCGGCGATTCGGTGGCCCGTGACGACCTGGTCCTGCCCTTATGGCCCCGTGCCTTCATGGCACTACGTTCTCGTGGCACCGAGGGCTCATGCCCTCAGGGCTCGTGCCCCGAGTGCCCATGCCCCCAGGAGCGTGGACCGTTTGAGCACTTGTGCTCGGCGTTTCCTGGTCCGTGCCTGTCCGCGCGCTGGCCTCGTGGCCCCTTAACCCGGCTTCATGGCTCCGTCTTGCTGGTCGCGGGTGTGCGTTGTCGGTGCCCGGTGGGGGTTTCAGGTGACGTGGGTGGCGATGGTGCGGGCGCAGGCCAGGGATTCGGCGTGGGTGGTGTCCACCTCCACGTCGTAATGGACGCCTTGGTGGACCAGGTCCGCTTGCTGGGCGGCCATGCCGCGGACGCGGTTGCCACGGGCCAGCTCGCGGCCGGCCGCAACCTCGCTGTCGCACTTGACGCCGACCCACAGGACGTCGAGGCCGGCCAGGGCCCTCTGCCAGCGTTTCTGAGAGTGGGCACCGCCGAGGAAGACATCATCGATGATGATGTGGGCTCCGGCGCGGGCCATCGCGGCCACGCCCTCGGACCAGGCTCGGTCGAGGGCGGAGAACTCGGGCCCGACGTTCACGCTGCCGTCGGGGCCGATGTCGAGGCCCGCCTCCGACGCCTGCAGGGCCGCGGGCAGCGCATCGACCATTGTGTCGACCCCTAGGGCGAGCCATGGGACCGGCAGGATGGCCTGCAGACAGCGCACGATGCCTGATTTGCCGGAGCTGGATCCGCCGTTGAGCACGATGACGTCCGTTGCCATGCGGGCTACCTTACGGGGGTGCGGCGGCGGCACGAAACGGGTTTTCGGCAGCTCAGCGAGCCCGCATGCGTTTGGCGCGATCTTTCCGGGTCAGAGGTGCAGGGTGCCGGATATCACTGTGACCGCCTGGCCGGCGAGATGAACGCGTTCGCCGGTGTATGTGACGTGGACGATGCCGCCGCGCTTGGACAGCTGCGCCCCCACCAGAGACGTACGGCCGAGGCGGTCCGCCCAGTACGGCGCCAGGGCGCAGTGCGCCGAGCCGGTGACCGGGTCCTCGGGGACGCCGACGTTCGGGGCGAAGAAGCGGGAGACGAAATCCGGCTCGGTGTCCGCCCCAGCAGCCGGGCCAGCAACCGGCTCAGCATCCAACTTGGTATCCGTGCCTGCGGCCGTCCCGGTATCCGTCTTTGGGGCGGTGACGATGATGCCTCTCGCGTCGAGTGCGGTGAGGGCGGGGATATCGGGGGTGAGGGCCGCTACGGTTTCCGCCGAGTCCACCTCCACCAGCAGGTCGAGCTGGCTTTTTCCGACCCGTACCGGGGTGACGCCGAGCGCTTTCTCCAAGCCGCGAGGAACGGTGGCGGAGGTCACCTCCTTGGCCGGGAAATCCATTGTGATCATGTTGTCGGGGCGGCGATTCACGGTAAGGGTGCCGCTGGCCGTACGGAATTCGAGCGGGCCCGTCGCGGCTCCTGTCGAATAGAGCACGTGCGCGGTGGCCAGCGTGGCGTGGCCACACAGCGTGACCTCGACGGCGGGGGTGAACCAGCGCAGGGAATCTCCCAGCAGGAAAGCCGTCTCGGAGAGGTTCATCTCGGCCGCTACGCTCTGCATCCATCGGTCAGTAACCGGAGAGTCCAGCAGGCAGACGGCTGCGGGATTACCCTTGAAAGCTGTGCCGGTGAAGGCGTCGACGGTGAAGAGGCGCATGTGGCCGATGGTATACGGGGGGCGGATATCCAGCTGCAAGCGGGCTGCAAGCCGTACAAAATGGAATTAGGGCTGGGCGTGTCGCGTGGCGAATGCGGAATCGTCGGTTACCGTCCAATGTGTAGGGACGTGCCGATTACGGTGAGTTCCTGAGGAAAGGACAAGCCGATGGGGGCAGTGCGCAAGGTGGTGAGCTACCTTGGCCTGAGCGGGGTCGAGCACTACGACGAGGGCTACGAGTACGACGAGCAGTACGAGGACGAATACGTCCCGGCGACCGAGCGGGCCGCCCGCAGGTGGCGTGCGAACGTCGACTCGTCGCGGATCGTCATGGTGCAGCCGCTCAAGTACAACGACGCACCGTTGATCGGCCAGCATTTCCGTGACGGCCAGACGGTGATCATGGATGTCACGGGCATGTCGATGTCCGAGGCGACGCGGATGGTGGACTTCGCGGCCGGGCTGGCGTTCGGGTGCGAGGGCCGGATCGAGCGCATCGCGGAGCGGGTGTTCCTGCTCGCGCCGGCGCACGTGGAGATCGAGACCACCTGACCGGGTGGCGCCGGTTCACGCCGGCGATTCCGCGCGCCGGGCCTGGCCGAGGTGGCCGGGTGCCGTCTCGACGCCGTCGTGGCGCCGTGTCGATGCCGTGCGAGCTGGGCCGTCTCCCTCCCGGTCCCAGGCCGCGCCTATTGCCCTGTTTTCGCCGGGGGACTCTTGGGCCCTCCGGCCCTCACACTCCGTGAGCGGCCAGCCACTTCCACGAGTCTTCTACGAGACTTCTACGAGGGGCGGGCCGCCGCAAGCGCGGAGCCGAGGGAGCGGGTCGCCGGATGTGCGTCGTCTAGAGGTGGCGGCCCTGTGGGCGACGGGTCCCGGTAGCGCTTCGCTCAGTTGGTGTTCATCCCGAAAGAGCCGTCCGTCAGCGGACGGGCCGCCGTGGTGGTCGGCCGCTGGTGGTCGGCCGGCTGTGGTCGGCCCGTGGGGTCGGCCCGTGGGGTCGGCCCGTGGGGTCGGCCCGTGGGGTCGGCCCGTGGGGTCGGCCCATGCTGGCTTGGGGTGGGCGGACTGGCTGTGGAGAAGACCGGTGGTCTTGGTCGGGTTTGGTCAGTGGGCGGCGCGGGGGCCGCGGCGGATCAGGCGGGTGAGTTCTGTGGCGTCTTCGGCGGCTTCCTTGGAGCGGGCCTCGGCCTCGCGCGCGTAGGCGTGCAGCGCCCACACCGCACCCTCGGCCAGCTCTTTCAGCTCGCTGACCTGCCCCGCGACGTAGCGGGCGTCGGCCTCGATGAGTTTGCGGCGCTGCCAGAGCTGCCAACCGGCCAGGCCGATCATGGCGACGCCCGCGGCGGCGAGCAGGTGTTCGGCCACGACGGCGCCGATCAGGCAGGCGACGCCGAGGACGATGAGCACGATGGCGGCCCACGGGCGGCCGCGCGGCACCGCGCCCTCGGTGAGGATGGAGTGCTCGGCCGCGGTCAGTGACTCCTGGTCGGGGCCCTCGGGGTGTAGCCGGATGCGGTGGCCGAGCAGCGGAACGGTGAGCGTCTCGGGTGGTTCGAGGCGGCTGTCGGCTTCGAGCTCCTCGGCCACGCCGCGCAGGATGGGCGCGGCGACGTGCAGCGCGATTGCCGCCAGGTGCGGGTCGGCGCCGGGGCGCAGGTCGTCGAGCAGGTACGTGCTGAGCGAGGCCATCGGCCCGGCCGGCCCGCCCTGGCCGATGAGGGAGCGCAGCACGGCGAGCGGTTCGTCCTCGGCCCAGCTGCCGGCGGGGTCGCCGGCGCTGTTGTCGAGCGGCGCG
Organism: Nonomuraea sp. NPDC004580; assembly: GCF_040609855.1. Classification (NCBI taxonomy): domain Bacteria; kingdom Bacillati; phylum Actinomycetota; class Actinomycetes; order Streptosporangiales; family Streptosporangiaceae; genus Nonomuraea; species Nonomuraea sp. NPDC004580. Next base: position 5,122 of record NZ_JBEXLH010000007.1, read on the forward strand.
CCGGAGACCTGCTCGGACTGCCGGGCGGAGGTGATCTCGGCGCAGCGGGCGCGCAGCCGGGCCAGGCGGGCGGCGGCCACGGCGGGCTTGGCCAGCTCGGGGATCTCCGCCATCTCCGGGAAGTCGGCCAGCGACGGCGGCACGACGACGGAGGGCTCGCCGGGCACCAGCGCCTGCACCCATTGCTGGGCGTCGGCGTGGTTTTGGACGGCGAGGGCGTCGAGCTTGCGCAGCACGAAGATCTTGCCGGCGGGCCCGTAGGCGCCCCTGGCTGCGGCCAGCCAGAGCGAGCGCTGGCCGTGGGTGACCGGCCGGTCGATCGACAGCTCGCCGAACGCGGTGCCGAGCCAGGACGCGTGGATGCGGCTGCCCTGCCCGGAGACGGCGAGCGCGAGGCAGAGGAAGAGCGCGGTCTGCTGCTGGTCGCGCCCGGCGGCCCGGCTCAGCGGCTCGAGCGGGTCGTCGCCGGCGAGCAGCGCGACCAGCGCCTCGACGGCCGGCGGCAGCCAGTAGCCGGGCATGTCGCTGAAGCTCGGTGCGGCCGGTGGTGCGGCGCCATTGGCGGCGAGGTGCGCCACCAGCGCCTCGGCATAACGGTGCAACTCGGTCGCTGCTGGGGGGCTCGCAGTCAGGTCCGTGCTCAAGGCAGAGAACTCCCCGTTTCGGCCGTGGTTCATGACCGCGTAAAGCCTAGCCGTTGGGGCGCGCGAACCCGGTGGAGGCGCGCCCACGACGATAGGGGAGACTTTGAGCCAACTGCCGGTTTACATGCGCTCGGGGACAGGGACACCGAGGAGACCGAGCCCCGTTTCGAGCACCCGAAGGGTCAGCGCGCACAGGGCGAGCCGGGAGGCGCGGGTGTCGGGGTCGACCCCTTCCTTGAGCACCGGGCACTGCTCGAAGAAGTCGGTGAAGGCGGAGGCGGTGGCGTAGAGGTAGGCGCACAGCCGGTGGGGCTCGCTCAGCTCCGTCGCCTGCTCGACCACGCTGCCGAAGCCCAGCAGCTGCAGGGCGAGCGTCCGCTCCGGCGCGGCGCCGAGCATGATGGGGCCGGTCGCGGTGGCGGGGTCGATCGCGCCCTTGCGGAAGATGGAGCGGATGCGGGCCTGGGCGTATTGGAGGTAGGGGCCGGTGTTGCCGGTGAAGGCCACCATGCGGTCGAGGTCGAAGACGTATTCGCTGTCGTGGCTGACCGACAGGTCGGCGTATTTCACCGCGGCCATGCCGACGGCGCGGGCGATCTCCTCCTGCGTCTCGGCGTCGTAGCCGCGGTCGGCGATCAGCGCGGCGGCCTTGTCGACGGCCGACTGGAGGAGGTCCATCAGCTTGACGGACTCGCCGGAGCGGGTCTTGAAGCGGCGGCCGTCCTTGCCGAGCATCATGCCGATCTGGACGTGCTCCGCCGAGACGGTGTCGGGCAGCCAGCCGGCCATGCGGGCGGCGGCGAACACCATGCGGAAGTGCAGCGCCTGGTCGCTGCCGACGACGTAGAGGATGCGGTCGGCCTTGAGGTCGTGGACGCGGTAGCGGACGGCCGCCATGTCGGTGGTGGCGTAGCCGTAGCCGCCGTCGCTCTTTCTGATGATGAGCGGCAGCGGCTTGTCGTCGGAGCCGGTGAAACCGGGCGGGAAGACGCAGAGCGCGCCCTCGCTCAGCTGCGCGGTGCCGGACGCCTCGAGGTCGTCGCAGGTCTTCTGCAGCATGGGGTTGTACATGCTCTCGCCGGCGATGTCGGCGTCGGTGAGGGTGACGCCGAGCATGTCGTAGACCTTGTTGAAGTAGCGCACGGTGGCGTCCATGAAGACGTGCCAGAGCCTCAGCGTGTCGGGGTCGCCCGACTGGAGGGTGCCGACCCGCGCGCGGGCGCGTGCCTTGAACGCCTCGTCGCTGTCGAACTTGGCCCGCGCCGCCTGGTAGAACTCGGTGCCCTGACCGGCCTCGAGCTGGGCGATCGCGGCGGGCTCACCGATGTCGAGCAGGTGCTCGATGAGCATGCCGAACGGGGTGCCCCAGTCGCCCAGGTGGTTCTGCCTGATGACGGTGTTGCCGACGTGTTCGTGCAGGCGGGCCAGCGAGTCACCGACGATGGTGGTGCGCAGGTGGCCGACGTGCATCTCCTTGGCCGCGTTGGGCGCGGAGTAGTCGATCACCACGGTCTGCGGCGGGGTGCTGGTGCCGACGCCGAGCCGCTGGTCGGCGAGGATCTCGCCGGCCTCGGCCGCGATCCAGCCGTCGTCGAGGGTGATGTTGAGGAAGCCGGGGCCGCTGACCTCGACCGTGCCGGGAAAGCCGGACAGCTCAGCCTTGATCGCCTCTGCGACCTCCCGCGGGCTCCGTCGCAGGCGCTTGGCCAGGCTCATCGCGACGTTCGCCTGGAAGTCGGCGAACTGGGAGGGCCGGATCAGCGGGTCTGCGTCGGCGTGCTCGGAGCCGAACGCGCGGGCCAGCGCCTGCTGGACGCGCTCGGTGAGCACTTTCTGCGGGTCGGTCATGGTCTAAGGGTACCGGCGAGCTTGACCGCCACGCTTATCATCACGGCCGCCACGAGGGAGATGCCGACGGCGGTCAGGTCGTTGCCGAGATCGCCCGGCTGGAGGGCGAAGAAGTCTCTGACGAACGGCAGCGCGAGCCCGATCGCGAACAGCACCGCCATGGCCCCGACCAGCGCCCCGCGCCACCAGTTGAGCGGCCTGGCGATGAGCACGAGCACCCACCAGGTGGTGAGGAAGAGGGTGATGACGGCGGCGGTCTGGTGCTCCAGCAGATCGGGGGAGCCGTGGTGGGCGGCCCAGAACGTCGCGAGCACCGCCAGCGCGCACAGCACCCCGGCCGGTACGGCGAAGCGCATCACCCGGGGCACGAACCCGGGCCGCGAGCGTTCGAGGGTGGGCGCGAGCGCGAGGAAGATCGCGGGGATGCCGATGACCAGCGCGTTCGTCAGGGTGGAGTGGCGGGGCGCGAACGGGAACGCGATGCCGGCCAGCCCGACGAGCAGCGACAGCACGATCGCGTAGAAGGTCTTGGTGAGGAACAGGTTGGCGACGCGCTCGATGTTGGCCAGCACGCGGCGGCCCTCGCCGACGACGTGGGGCAGCGTGGCGAAGGCGTCGTCGAGCAGCACGACCTGCGCGACCGCCTTGGTGGCCGGGCTGCCGGCGCCCATGGCGATGCCGAGGTCGGCGTCCTTGAGCGCGAGCACGTCGTTGACGCCGTCGCCGGTCATGGCGACGGTGTGGCCGCGGGCCTGGAGCGCGGTGACGAACGCGCGCTTCTGCTGCGGGGTGACCCGGCCGAAGACGGTGTGGCGGTCGAGCAGCTCGCCGAGCGCGGCGGGGTCGGCGGGGAGCGTACGGGCGTCGACGGCGCGCTCGGCGCCGGGGATGCCGAGGCCGGTGGCGATGGCCGAGACCGACAGCGGGTTGTCGCCGGAGATCACTTTGACCGTGACGCCCTGCTTGGCGAAGTAGCGCAGGGTCTCGTGGGCGTCGGGCCTGACGCGCTGGCTGAGCGTGACGAGCGCGACGGCCTCGATCTCGGCGTGCCCGTTCTGAGCTCTCTCCAAGCTGTCGGTACGGCACAGCGCCAGCACGCGCGTGCCCGACGCGGCCAGCTCGGTGGCCCTGTCGTAGGCGTCGCCGCCCTTGAGCAGCACGTCGGGGGCGCCGAGCAGCCAGGTGCCTCGCGTGCCGAAGTCGGCGCCGCTCCACTTGCGGGCCGAGGAGAACGGCACGGTCGCGCGGGCGCTCCAGCCGGCGGGCGTGGCGGGGTGGCGGGACCTGATGGCCTCGGCGGTGGCGTTGGGGTGCGCGTCGAGGTTCGCCAGGGCGGCGAGGGCCTGCTCGACGGGCTCGCCGTCGCGTACGGGCAGCACCTGGTCGAGGTCCATGCCGCCGGCGGTGAGTGTGCCGGTCTTGTCGAGGCAGAGCACGTCGACCCTGGCCAGGCCCTCGATGGCGGGCAGCTCCTGGACGAGGCAGCGGCGCCGGCCGAGGCGGACGACGCCGACGGCGAACGCGATGGAGGTCATCAGCACGAGCCCTTCGGGGATCATGGTGACGATGCCGGCGACCGCGCCGGTGATGGCGGTGCCCAGGTCGGCCGAGTTGTTCAGCTGGCTGTAGATGAGCAGGGCGCCGATCGGGACGACCAGCCAGGTGATGTATTTGATGAAGTTCGCCACGCCGGCGCGCAGCTCGGAGTGGGCGAGGTGGAAGCGGCTGGCCTCTTCGGCGAGCTGCACGGCGTAGGCGTCGGTGCCGACCCTGGTCGAGACGAACGCGCCCGAGCCGGCCACCGCGAAGCTGCCGGACAGCACGCGGTCGCCCGGCCGCTTGTGCACGGGGTCGGCCTCGCCGGTCAGCAGCGACTCGTCGATCTCGAGGCCGTCGGAGTGGACGACCTCGCCGTCGACCAGCAGGCGGTCGCCGGGGCCGAGCAGGATGAGGTCGCCGAGCACCACGTCGCGGGGTTCGACCAGGCGTTCTTCGCCGTCGCGGCGCACGCGTACGGGAGCCTCGTTGATCACCGCGAGCCGGTCGAGCGTGCGCTTGGCGCGCAGCTCCTGGACGATGCCGATCAGCGCGTTGGCCACGATGACCAGCCCGAACAGGCCGTCCTGCCATTCGCCGAAGATCAGGATCAGTGCCCAGAGCACGCCGATGACCAGGTTGAACAGGGTGAACACGTTCGCCCTGAGGATGGCGCTCAGCGACCTGCTGGATCGGCGCGGCACATGGTTGGCCTTGGCCCCCGCTGCTTGGGCGGACGTGAGCCCGTGGACCACCGAGGTGAGCCCGTCCACATAACCCCCCGTTTCTGTGGATCGGTCACACCCTAAAGGGTCGGCACCCTTCCGCGAGGGTTACTTGATTCTGTCACCACAATCGATGGGAGCGGCCCGTGGCGGCCATGCGTTCGCCGATGGCGGGAACGACTCCGGCCGCGGCCAGGTCGGCGGCGAGCCGGCAGGCGGCGCTGATGCCCTGGGCCTTGGAGGCGCCGTGGGCGATGACGACGGTGCCGTTCAGGCCGAGCAGGACGGCGCCGCCGTACGCCTCGGCGTCGAGGCGGCGGCGCAGGTCGCGGATGCGGGAGCGCTGCAGCGCGGCGCCCAGCCTGGCGATCCTGCTGTCCTCGATCGCCTCCCGCAGCTCGGTGAAGGCGTAGCGGACGGCGCCCTCCATGGTCTTCAGCGCGACGTTGCCGGTGAAGCCGTCGGCGGTGATGACGTCGACCTTGCCGGTGAGCAGGTCGTGGCCCTCGACGTTGCCGGCGAAGTGCAGGCCGGGGCCGGCCTGGAGCAGCTCCTGGGCGCGCTTGACGACCTTGTTGCCCTTCTCGGCTTCGCTGCCGATGGTGAGCAGGCCGACCTTGGGGTCGCGGACGCCGTGGGCGAGCTCGGCGTAGATGGCGCCGAGGTGCGCGAACTGCAGCAGCATCTCCGGCTTGGCCTCGGCGTTGGCGCCGGCGTCCACGAGGACCGTGGGGGAGGGCAGCGTGGGGAGCGCGACGGCGATGGCCGGTCTGAGCACGCCCTGCTGGCCCTTGAGCCGCAGCCGGCCGGTGGCGACGACGCCGGCCGTGGACCCGGCGGAGACCACCGCGGCGGCGTCGCCGCGGCGGACGAGGTGGCAGGCGACCGCGATGCTGGACCTGGGGCGGCGCAGGCTGGCCAGCGCGCCCTCGTCCATGGCCAGCGCCTCCTCGGCCCTGACGATCGGGATCTCCTTGGTGGCGTCGTGGTCGGCGAGCGCCTCGTACAGCACGCGGGGCGAGCCGACGAGCACGACGGGCAGGCCGCGTTCGCGGACGGCGTGCACGGCTCCCGCCACGATCTCGTGGGGCGCGTGGTCGCCGCCCATGGCGTCGAGCGCGATCGGCCTGCTCTCTGACAATGGTCACCTCGTACGGCTTCGAGCCCGCCGTCACGGCTTGGGCCGGAACGCGGGCTCGGATGTCCGCATCGCAGGCACGGCAGGTGCCAGGTTAACCGGCGGGTACGCCTGGATGGTCCCCGGCCGGGGGCGCGTCGCGGCTAGTGCAGGTTCCAGTCGTCCAGGCCGCGGGTGACGATGACCTTCGAGAACGCGGACGAGCCGGTCAGCCTGATCAGCGGGCCGTCGCCGGTGCCGCCTGCGGTGCTCACGTCGCGCTTGCCGAAGACGGAGCCGCCCTCGTCGATGACGCGGGCGTCCGCGGGCACCCTGACGATGACCTTGCTGAAGTTCGCGCTGGTCTCGATGGTGATCTCGCGGCCGGGCAGCACGGCGTCGGACAGGTCGATGACGAGCGCGCCGAAGCCGGCCCGGAGCTTGAGGTGCCGGGAGGCCACCCAGCGGCCCTTGCGCACGATCTTGCTGAAGGTGGAGCTGATGACCTGCCGTTCGATGGCGACGGGAGCGGCCGAGGCCGTCACGTCGGGCAGGTCGCGGGTGAGGGGGACCAGCTCGCCGACGGTCTTGGCGTGGTAGGCGACGTCGAGGCGGTCGGCGTGCTCGACGCTGGTGAGTCTTCCTGTGGCGAGTGCTTCGGACAGGACGGCGGCCACGCGGTCGCGGTCTTCGTCTGAGGCGCGGAGCTGCGGATCCTGGGTCACGATATGTCAGTGTACGCCGAAACGCGATATGTCGCGAGTGTGCTCGAACCTCAAGGAAAACTTGGAGACCGGCGGAACCGGTGACGGCGGTGGGCGCGTCCGGGTATTAAGAACCGTAGACGCGCGACAGGGTCGTGAGGTTTACACGCGAGCGAACAAAAAAGATGGGAAAGGCCTAGTGATCTTGAACCAAGCCGGCACGCGACGCTTCCGGGCGTACACGTCCAAGCACCTAGACGAGCTCCTGCGGCGTGCGGGGCTCGGAGACGACGAGCGCCTCAAGGTGCGCGCCGTCGCCACGGTGCTGCCTTTCCGGACCAACGCCTACGTCGTGGATGAACTCATAGATTGGTCGGCTGCTCCCGACGACCCGATTTACCGCCTGGTCTTCCCACAGGAGGACATGCTGCCCGCAGCCGACGTCGCCCGGCTGGCCGACCTGCTCAAGGCCGAGGCGCCGAACGCCGAGATCCAGGCGGAGGCCAATCGAGTACGCGCCCAGCTCAACCCGCACCCCGCAGGCCAGAAGGAGCTCAACGTCCCGAAGATCGGCGACGAGCCCGTCCCTGGCATGCAGCACAAATATCCGGAGACCGTGCTGTTCTTCCCCAAACAAGGGCAGACCTGCCACGCCTACTGCACCTACTGCTTCCGGTGGGCGCAGTTCGTCGGCGACGCGGACCTGAAGTTCGCCTCCGACGACATCGACCAGATGGTCGGCTACCTCCGCCATCATCCAGAGGTGACCAGCGTGCTGATCACCGGCGGCGACGCGATGATCATGGGTGAGCCCGTGATCAGGCGCTACATCGAGCCGCTCCTGGAGCTGGAGCAGCTCGAATCCATCCGGATCGGCACCAAGGCGCTCGCCTACTGGCCACAGCGCTTCACCACCGACCCCGACGCCGGCGAGACCATGCGGCTGTTCGAGCAGGTCGTGGCCAAGGGCAAGAACCTCGCGTTCATGGCCCACTTCTCGCACCCGCGCGAGCTGGAGTCGTCGCTGGTCGAGTCCGCGGTCAAGAACATCCTCGGCAGCGGGGCGACGATCAGGACCCAGGCGCCGCTGATCAGGTCCATCAACGACGACCCGGCCACCTGGTCGTACATGTGGCGGCGGCAGCACAGGCTGGGGATGATCCCCTACTACATGTTCGTCGAGCGCGACACGGGCCCCCAGGACTACTTCGCGGTCCCGCTGGCGCAGGCGTACGAGATCTTCAGGGACGCCTACTCCTCGGTCTCCGGCCTCTGCCGTACGGTGCGTGGGCCGTCCATGTCGGCCACGCCGGGCAAGGTCTGCGTCGACGGCGTCACCGAGATCGCCGGCGAGAAGGTGTTCATGCTCCACTTCATCCAGGCCCGCGACCCGTCACTGGTGGGGCGGCCCTTCTTCGCCCGCTACGACCCGTCGGCGGTATGGCTGACGGACCTGCGGCCGGCCTTCGCCGACCGTTTCCCGTTCGAGAGCGCGGAAGACCTGCTGCCCGCCTGACGCCGGTCGCGCGCGTCCACCGCGACCGCAGAAAAACCGCGCCCCCGGCCCGTGACATTTGTTTTCGCGACCCTTTGTTCACGGGCCGCCGGGGCGCTTCCGACTTCGTGCGGTCTTGTCCGCGCTTTATCGTGAACAAGGCCGTCTGAATCCCGTTTTGTCTCCCCGCTCAACGCTCCCCCTTTACTCGGTAACCGGGCTGCAAACCCCTGCTACATGGGCATTCATGCGCCTGCGGCCACTCCGGGCGAGTGGTAGAACTGCTTTCGTAGCTCAGCCGTGGCGACACGCTCAGTGTGGTGCCCATAGCGCGTACGCGACGGCATACGGGGGTTATCGATTCGCATTTCCATCGCATTCGAGAGCGATCGATCACGAGCCGGGAAGGCAATCATGAATCGAGTAGTCAAGACGGCCCTGGCCGTCACAGCTTTCGGCTTGGCGGCGGCGGCCATGGCCGTTCCGGCGCAAGCCGATGTTCAATCAGAGACCGCCGCGCACGCGCCGGTCGACGGCGGGGGCACCACTGCGGCAGGCCCGCTCGGCAGCCTCCTCGGCGGCCTGGTCGGCGGCGACCTGCTGGGCGGCCTGCTCCCCGGGAGCAAGGCCAAGTCCGCGGCCGCTCCGTCCGGCCAGCTGAGCGAGGTCGAGCGCGACCGGCTCAACGAGATGCGGATGCAGCAGCAGGCCGAGGCCAGGGGCAACGGGTTCGAGGACATCACGCGTACCGGCGGGCCCATCCCTGAGCTGTCGCCCATCGTCTCCAGCATGCCGTTCGGCGGCGGCGCCCTCACCTCGTCGCTGCCCCTGCTGGGCGCGGCGCGCATGGCGCAGCCGTCCGTCAAGTCCGGCCGCGCCCAAGGCGCCGCCCCGGCGGCGTCGGCGTTCAGCACGGTCAACGGCGTGCTCGCCTCGCCCGTCGGCGGTGCGCTCGGCCGCCTGCCCGGCGCCGGTCTGCTGCCGGCCTCCGGCAGCAGCGTCGCCGACACCAGCGGCGTCACCGCCAAGACCGTCAACAGCGCGACCTCCGGCCTGCGGGCCGTCTCGGCCGACTCGTTCGTGGCCGGGCTCAGCGACGCCGCCGCGCGGGCGCTGCCGCACGCCACGAGCGGCCGGCTGTCGCCGGTCGTCGGCCGGGTCGCGCCCGCCGAGGTGGCGCCGGTCGTCGAGGTGGTGCCGGGGACGACGCAGGCCGTCGCCATGGACGAGCTCGCGCCGCTGGTCGAGGACACCGCCGCCTTCGTCGCCAACCGTGGGACCAAGGCCGCGGGCTCCTACAGCGACGTGGTCACCGCCCTGGGCTGGACCGCCGACGCGCTGACCGGCTCGGTGCGCGGCGTCACCGCCCACCACTAGCCCTCGCGGGGCGGGGGTGAGCGCGGGCTCGTCCTTGACGCGGCATGAAGGTACGCGGACGTCAAAGGTGCCGACGCCCGTGCATCTGATCGCCGGAAGGCACGACCCGCCGCCCAGCCCCCGCAACGGGCCCCCTCCAGCTGGATCCGGTGTTCCCCGGCGCGATCGCCGGCCGCCGTGGCGGATTCCCCCTCCGGCGACGGGCCTCGTGGCCGGGTGCGGCAGGGCGATCAGGATGTCCCCAGGTGCCGGGCGCCTGAGGCACTGACGCGCAGAGATGACGAGGACCTCCGCGGCACGCGGGCGGTCCGAATGACGGGCCAGGGCGGACGCGCCCTCGCCCCGGGCGTGCTCGCGCACGGCGCCGCCACTGCAGGGCAGCGGCGCCACGCGAGCCCCGCCCCGCCGCCGACCCTCAGGGGTCGGCGGCTTTCGCATGCTGTGCCGAGCCTCGCCTTCCTCATCCTCGGGGGGCCTGTCACTCGGCTTCCCTTGGGCTCGGCTTCTCCCGTCTCGCGGGTGGGGGTGGTGGGGTCGGCGGCGCTGTGGTGGGTGCTGGGGCGTCAGCGGCTGCGGGTGCCTCATATCCCGAGGCTCTCCGGCCGCTCGGGCGTCCAGGGCCCGTACGGCCCCTCGAACGGGGTTCTGCGGCGGCCCGGGCGGGTGGTCAGGGGAGGCGGACGCCGGTGCGGCGGGCTATCTGGGCTTGTAGGCGGGCCATCTGCCAGTGCAGCTCCAGCAACTGCTCGGCCAGTTGGATCCGCGGGATCTCGGACACATCCTCGGTGGCCAGGTGGTCAATCGCGGCCGAAAGCTCTCCCATCGCGAGCCCCCACTCCATCACCATTCCTCGGATCGAATTGACGTTCGAATCCTAGCGGAACCCCCGCCGCGCTGTCAGTCTTTTGCCCCTCGCGTCGCACCCGTTTCGGACACAAGAACGAACCCCCTGCACGATCGTCGTGCAGGGGGCGGGAAGCGAGAAGGTCAGCCCTTGTTGTAGGCGGCGATGACTTCCTTCGGGTCGCCGTCCATCCTGATCTTGCCCTTGTGCAGCCAGATGACCCGGTTGCAGGTCTCCTCGATGACCCTGAGGTCGTGGGCCACGAGGAAGACGGTGCCGGCCGACTCGCGGATCTGGCGGATGCGGGCCTCGCTCTTCTTGCGGAACTCGCGGTCGCCGGTGGCCAGCGCCTCGTCGATGAGGAGGACGTCGTGGGTCTTGGCGGAGGAGATGGCGAAGCGCAGGCGGGCGCCCATGCCGGAGGAGTAGGTGGACATCGGCAGCTGGACGAACTCGTCGATGCCGGAGAAGTCGACGATCTCCTGGTATTTCTCCTTGACCTCGGCGGGCGTCATGCCCATGGCGTAACAGCCGAGGACGATGTTGCGCTCACCGGTCAGCTCGCGCATCAGGGCGGCGTTGACGCCGAGCAGCGAGGGCTGGCCGTCGGTGTAGACGGCTCCTTTGTGCGGGGGCAGCAGGCCGGCGATGGCGCGCAGCAGGGTGGACTTGCCGGAGCCGTTGCGGCCGACGATGCCGATGGCGTCGCCGTGGTAGGCGACGAACGTCACGCCCTTGACCGCGTGGACCTCTTTCATCTGCGGACGGCCCTGGCGCTTCAGGATGCGCGTGAGGGCGTTGACCGCGTTGCCCTTCTCGGTGTCGGAGGCGGCGCCGTAGACGCGGTAGACGATGTGGAGGTCGTCGACGATGACCGTGGGCGTGCCCGTGGGCACATCGAGGGGCCGCTTGCTCGAAGGCTCCGGGGTGGGACGCTTCTTGGCGTCCTTGCCGGGGACGGCGGGCTTGTCGCCCTTCACCTGTGACAGCTCCTTGGTCAGTTCAGCCACGCCCGTACCTCTCCTCGGACCGCCAGAAGTACCAGAAGCCGAAGCCGAGTGCGAACACCGCCCAGAATACGCAAGACATCCACACCATCGGTGGCGGGTGGTGGCCGAACTCCGGCCTGTAGCTGTGGATGAGGATCTCGCGCATCCACTCGATGAACGACGCCGCCGGGTTGAGGTACATCACGTTGGCCACCCACTGGGGCAGCTCCGCCGAGCCGACGACCTTGTCCTGGATGGAGAAGAAGACGCCGGAGGCGTAGAGCCAGGTGCGGGTGATGAACGGCAGCAGCTGGTTGAGGTCGCGCATCGTGGCGCCGAGGCGGGCGACGATGAGGCCGGCCCCGATGTTGAACAGCGTCTGCAGCGCGAGCACCACGGGGATCATGAGCCAGAACCACGTGGGCCACTCGCCGGTCGCGACCACCAGGACGAGGAGCACGCCCATGGAGATGGCGAGCTGCTGCAGCTCCTGGATCGTGTACGCCAGCGGCAGCGAGGCCCGCGGGAAGTGCAGCGCCCTGATGAGCGACAGGTTGCCGGAGATCGACTTGGCCCCGGCGGTGACCGTGCGCTGGGTGAAGGTGAAGATGAACATCCCGGTCAGCAGGAACGCCGGGTAGTTCTCGATGCCCTTGCCGCCGCCCAGGATGAGGCCGAACATCAGGAAGTAGATGGCGGCGTTGAGCAGCGGGGTCAGCACCTGCCACAGCTGACCGAGCGTGGAGCTGGAGTATTTCGAGACGTTGCGCGAGGTCGCGTACGTCAGGATGAAGTGTCGCCGCTCCCACAGCTGGCGCAGATATACCGGGAACCTCGGCCGCGCGATGGCACGGCGAAGTCCGTATCTCTGGGCGAGCTTGGCCAGCGGCTCCTGCCCGCTTCGGCCGCCCGCCTGGGCGTCCGCGACAGCGGATTCCGGCTGGCTCATGGCAAGGACTCTATTGGATCCCGGGTGGTGGGGTGCCTGTCGTACGGGTCGACGACAGACTGTTGGACGGTCTTCGGTGGCGCCGGGTTCCAAGGCGTCACCAAGACCTGGTCAACCGTAGCTCAGGGAGCCGGGCCGCGTGGGCGGAGGCACGACCACCGTCATGTAGGGGATATTTTTCATCGACTGTTCACGTCCGGGCCCGGCCGGTCTGCGGTGTTCTGTACCATTTGCGAGGCATCAGGCCGATTGTCTGTGACGCTGGATAGGCACACGTGTGACCGAACTGCAACGCGCCAGAGACTCCCTGGTGGCAAGGAGTAAGGGATAGTCGCGATCGACTGGCAGGGCGTCGGCTGGTTTGACCATGTCAGCCAAATCCGGGGGGATACCAGGAACTCCCCGTCAGGCTGCTCACGATCACCGCAGCTCAGCGCTTGGCGCCCACCTGTAGAGGGAGGAATTCTTTCACCATGCGTGTTACTAAGGGCGCACAGATCGTCGCCGGTACCGCGCTGCTCGCCCTCGCGGTTGCCGCGTGTGGCGGCGGTGCCTCGGACAACGGTGGCACTGCCGCGGGCGGCGCAGAAACGCCGGTCCGCATGGAAATCGGTGAGCCTCAGGAGCTCCTGAACCCGCAGAACACGACCGAGACAGAGGGTTCCGAGGTCCTCGCCGCGATCTTCTCGCCGCTCGTGAGCTACGACGAGAGCAAGCAGCCGGTCGAGGAAGCCGCCGAGTCGGTCACCACGGAAGACAGCAAGGTCTGGACGATCAAGCTGAAGTCGGGTTACACCTGGCACGACGGCACCCCCGTCAAGGCCGCCGACTACGCCCGTGCGTGGAACTACGCCGCTCTGCAGGACAACGCCATGGGCTCGTCCTACTTCTTCGGCCGGATCGACGGCTACGAGGACGTGCACCCGGGTGAGGGCAAGACGCCGACGGCCAAGGAGATGAAGGGCCTGAAGGTCGTCGACGACCTCACGCTCGAAGTCACCCTGACCGCGCCGTTCTCGCAGTTCAAGACCATGCTGGGCTACACCGCCTTCTACCCGATGCCGGAATCGGCGATCGGCTCCGACGGCAAGGTCACCCAGGAGTACGGCGAGAAGCCGATCGGCCAGGGCCTGTTCAAGATGGACAAGCCGTACAAGAAGGGCACCGACCCGACCGTCGAGCTGTCGGTCTACGACAAGTTCCCGGGCAAGAAGCCCGCGGGCTGGACGAAGCTCCAGTTCAAGGTCTACACCAGCTCCGAGACCGCGTGGAACGACCTCCAGGCCGAGAACCTCGACATCCACGACTCCCTGCCCGCGACCGCCATCGCCACGGCCAAGTCCGTGCTCGGCGACCGCTACTTCGACGAGCCCGACGCGGCCATCGGCTACATCGGCGTCCCGCTGAAGTACAACAAGGACTTCGAGAACGTCGACATCCGCAAGGCCATCTCGATGGCCATCGACAGGAAGACCATCGCCGACACGGTCTTCTCCGGCACCCGCGCCCCCGCGGACGACTTCATCAACCCGGCCATCCCCGGCTACCGCCAGGGCGCCTGCGAGGCGTGCACGTACAACCCGGCCGAAGCCAAGAAGCTGTACGAGTCCGCGAACGGCCCGAAGACCATCGAGCTCGGCTACAACGCCGACGGTGGCCACAAGGAGTGGATCGAGGCCGTCGCCAACAACCTGCGCGCGAACCTGGGCATCGAGGTCACGCCCAAGCCGTTCGAGAAGTTCCAGGGCATTCTGGACGCCCTGGACGCCAAGGAGTACAAGGGCCTGTTCCGTATGGGCTGGGCCATCGACTACCCCTCGGCCGAGAACTACCTGACCCCGATCTTCGGCACCGGCGCCATCGACACCGGGTCGAACTACGGTGGTTACTCCAACAAGGACTTCGACGAGCTGGTGGCCAAGGGTGACCAGGCCGCCGACGCCGCCGAGGGCCTCAAGTTCTACCAGCAGGCCGACGACATCCTGCTGAAGGACCTGCCCTACATCCCGGTTTACTTCTACCGGAGCAACTTCGGCCACTCCACGAAGGTCAAGAACGTCAAGCTCAACCTGCTGAACCAGGTTGAATGGGCCGACATCGAGAAGGCCTGACGTCGTTCGCCTGGCGGGTGGCTCTTGCCGCCCGCCCGTCGGAGGGCTGAACTTGGAGGCAGTCACTCGGACCGGGTAAACCACGGACTCCGAGGGCTGCCTCCAAGCGTGTACCGGAGGGCTTAATGGGCCGATATGTCATCAGGCGCTTGATTCAGGCGATACCCGTCCTGCTCGGCGCCACGCTACTCATCTTCTGCATCGTCTTCGCGCTGCCCGGCGACCCCATCGCGTCACTGTTCGGGGACAAGCGGCCGGATCCGGCTGTGGCCGAGGTGCTGCGCGAGCAGTATCACCTCAACGATCCGCTGCTCCTGCAGTACTGGTACTACATCAGCGGCGTGCTCTTCAGGGGCGACTTCGGCGTCAACTTCGCCGACGTGCCCGTCTCGGAAATGCTGGCAGGCAAGTTCCAGGTCACGCTGAACCTGGCGCTGACCGCCCTGATCATCGAGGCGCTCCTCGGTGTGGGCCTGGGCCTGTGGGCGGCGCTGCGCCGCGGCAGGGCCACCGACACCGCCATCCTCGCCTCCACGCTGCTGCTGATCTCGGTGCCCACGCTGGTGACCGGCTTCGTGCTGCAGCTCGTCCTGGGCGTGCAGCTCAAGCAGTGGACCGGGCTGGACATCTTCCCCGTCGCGGGTACGTTCGCGGGGCTGCGCAGCTATCTCCTGCCCGGCTTCGTGCTGGCCGGCGTGTCCGTCGCGTACCTCACCAGGCTCACCAGGACGAGCCTGGTGGAGACCCTGAGAGCGGACTACATCCGCACGGCGATCGCCAAGGGGCTGTCCAGGCGGCGCGTCATCGGCAGGCACGGCCTGCGCAACGCCCTGATCCCGCTGGTCACCTATCTGGGCGCCGACCTCGGCAACCTGATGGGCGGCGCGGTGATCACGGAGACGATCTTCAACCTCCAAGGGATCGGCAACCAGCTCTTCACCTCGGTCTACTTGCGTGAGCAGCCGGTTGTCGTCGGGATCGTCACCATCCTGGTGCTGATCTACATCCTGGCCAACCTGATCGTCGACCTGTTGTACGCCGTGCTCGACCCGAGGATCCGCTATGAGTAACCCAACCCCACCGGGCGGGCCTGGACTCCCGGAGACGCAGACGCTCGTACCCGACACGGTCGCCCCCGCGGCGCCCGACACCGAGGGCGCCGAGGGCAAGGGCGGCAAGCCCGCCAGCCTGTGGACCGACGCCTGGCACGACCTGCGGCGCCGGCCGATGTTCATCATCTCGGTGATCATCATCCTGGTGCTGCTGGTCATGTCGTTCTGGCCGTCGCTGTTCAGCGCGATCGACCCGTACAACGCCAGGACCTGTGACCTGTCGACGGCGCGGCAGGGCCCGGGGCCCGGCCACCTGTTCGGCCGCGACAACCTGGGCTGCGACGTCTACGCGCGGACCATCTACGGCGCCCGCAACTCCATCGTCATCGGCGTGTTCACCACGCTCATGACGACGATCATCGGCGGTCTGCTCGGCATCTTCGCCGGCTTCCGCGGCGGCGTGACCGACACGATCGCCTCGCGGCTGACGGAGATCTTCTTCGCCATCCCCTCGATCCTCGGCGCGCTGCTGATCGCCGCCACCTTCCGCGGCAAGGCCAACAGCATCCTGCTGGTGATCGTGGCGCTGACGGTGCTCGGCTGGCCGATGGTGTTCCGGATCATGCGAGCGGCGGTGATCACCGCGAAGAGCCAGGACTTCGTGGTCGCCGCCAGAGCGCTGGGCGCGGGGTCGAGCCGGATCATGTTCCGTCACCTGCTGCCGAACTCGCTGGCGCCGGTCATCGTGGTCGCCACGATCAACCTGGGCAGCTTCATCGCCGCCGAGGCGGCGCTGTCGTTCCTGGGCGTGGGCGTGCAGTCGCCGGACATCTCATGGGGCCTGATGATCGCCGACGCGCGCAACAGGTTCCTGGAGGCGCCGCTGCCGCTGGTGTTCCCCGCCGTGTTCCTGAGCATCACCGTGCTCGCGTTCATCATGCTGGGCGACGCGGTGCGCGACGCGCTCGACCCGAAGCTCAGGTAGAAGGGGGGATCAAGTGAAGAAGACGTCTTCGGATGTGTTGCCCGCCGAGGGAGGGCCGGGCGACGGACCGCTGCTCGCGGTGGAGGACCTGCACGTGGAGTTCCACACGCGGGCCGGCATCGTACGAGCCGTCAACGGCGTGAGCTACACGGTCAACCCAGGCGAGACGCTCGCGGTGCTGGGCGAGTCGGGTTCGGGCAAGTCCGTGACGGCGCAGGCCATCATGGGCATCCTCGACATGCCTCCGGCGGTCATCCCCAAGGGGGAGATCCGCTTCAGGGGCACCGACCTGCTCAAGCTGTCGGAGGAGGCCCGTACGCAGGTCCGCGGCCAGCGGATCGCGATGATCTTCCAGGACGCGCTGTCCGCGCTCAACCCGGTGTTCACCGTGGGCTGGCAGATCAGCGAGATGTTCCGGGTGCACCGGGGCATGTCCAAGGCCGACTCCATGAAGAAGGCCGTGGAGCTGATGGACCGGGTCCGCATCCCGGCCGCGCGGCAGCGGGTGAACGACTACCCGCACCAGTTCTCCGGCGGCATGCGGCAGCGCATCATGATCGCGATGTCGATCGCCCTCGACCCCGAGGTGCTGATCGCCGACGAGCCGACCACGGCGCTCGACGTGACCGTGCAGGCGCAGATCATGGAGCTGCTGTCCGAGCTGCAGCGCGAGAGCCAGATGGGCCTGATCCTCATCACCCACGACCTCGGCGTCGTGGCCGACGTGGCCGACAAGATCGCGGTCATGTACGCCGGCCGCATCGTCGAGCACGCCCCCGTGTACGACATCTACAAGGCCCCCGCGCACCCGTATACCAAGGGCCTGCTCGACTCGATCCCCAGGGTCGACCTCAAGGGCCAGGACCTGTACGCGATCAAGGGCCTGCCCCCTAACCTGCTGAACCTGCCGAAGGGGTGCTCGTTCCACCCCCGGTGCCCGTTCCGTCAGGACAACTGCCTGACCGACACCCCCCCGCTCTACGAGATCAGCGGCACTCGCGGCAGCGCCTGCCACTACTGGAGGGAGGTCCTCGATGGCGAGCGGCAGTGAGACCATCCTCGAGGTGCGTGACCTGGTCAAGCACTTCCCGCTGACGCAGGGGATCGTCTTCAAGAAGCAGGTCGGCGCGATCAAGGCCGTGGACGGCGTGTCGTTCGACCTGAACAAGGGCGAGACGCTGGGCATCGTGGGCGAGTCGGGCTGCGGCAAGTCCACGCTGGCCAAGGTGCTGATGGCGCTGGAGCGGCCGACGTCGGGCTCGGTGAAGATCAACGGGCGGGACATCGCCAAGGCCAGGGGCGGCGAGCTCAAGCGCATGCGCCGCAACATCCAGATGGTGATGCAGGACCCGTACACCTCGCTGAACCCCCGGATGACCGTCGGCGACATCATCGGCGAGCCGTACGAGATCCACACCGAGGTCGCACCCAAGGGCGACCGGCGCAAGAAGGTGCAGGAGCTGCTGGAGGTGGTCGGGCTCAACCCCGAGCACATCAACCGCTACCCGCACCAGTTCTCCGGCGGCCAGCGGCAGCGCATCGGCATCGCCCGCGGCCTGGCGCTGCAGCCGGAGATCATCGTCTGTGACGAGCCGGTCTCCGCGCTCGACGTGTCGATCCAGGCGCAGGTGATCAACCTGCTGGAGCGGCTGCAGAGCGAGTTCGGTCTCGCGTACATCTTCATCGCCCACGACCTGTCGGTGGTGCGCCACATCTCCGACCGGGTGGGCGTGATGTACCTGGGCAAGTTCGTGGAGCTGGGCAAGGACGCCGAGATCTACGACCGTCCTGCGCACCCCTACACGCAGGCGTTGCTGTCGGCGGTGCCGGTGCCCGACCCCGACGGGCGCGAGCAGCGGGAGCGGATCATCCTCCAGGGTGACCCGCCCTCGCCGGCCAACCCGCCGAGCGGCTGCCGGTTCCGTACGCGGTGCTGGAAGGCGCAGGAGATCTGCGCGGAGGAGGAGCCGCTGCTGCAGATCAGGCCAGGTACGGGCCACGCCAGCGCCTGCCACTTCGCGGAGACGCACGACGTGGTGCACGTGAGTTAGAACTGGTTAGAACCACCTGAAACGCCCCGGGGGCCTGCTTCCTGGGGCGTTTCGGATGCTCAGGCGGTGACGATCAGCGCCGAGCCGTGGCCGAACAGTCCCTGGTTGGCCGCGAGGCCGACGCGGGCGCCGGGCACCTGGCGGACGCCGGCCCGGCCGCGCAGCTGCGTGGTCAGCTCGCAGAGCTGGGCGATGGCCTGGGCGGGCACGGCCTCGCCGAAGGAGGCCAGGCCGCCCGACGGGTTCACCGGGATCCGGCCGCCCAGGGCGGTCTGCCCGTCCCTGAGCAGCTTGTCGGCCTCGCCGGGCGGGCAGAGCCCGACGTCCTCCATCCAGTCCAGCTCCAGCGCCGTGGACAGGTCGTAGACCTCGGCCAGCGACACGTCCTCAGGGCCGACGCCGGCCTCCTCGTAGGCGGCGTACGCGATCGACGCGCGGAACGGCCGCTCGGGCGGCGGCACGGCGGCGCAGGAGTCGGTCGCGAAGTCGGGCAGCTCCAGCACCGTGTTGGGGAAGACGGGGGTGACCGTGGAGACGGCCGCCAGGCGGACGGGGGCGGCGACGCTGTGGCGGCGCGCGTACGACTCCGACGCCAGCACCACCGCCGCGCCCCCGTCGGAGGTGGCGCAGACGTCCATGAGCCGCAGCGGGTCGGCCACCATGGGGGAGGCCAGCACCTGTTCGGCGGTCACCGGCTCGCGGTAGCGGGCCATCGGGTTGAGCGAGCCGGCCAGCGCGTTCTTGACCTTGACGGCGGCGAAGTCGGCAGGGGTCGAGCCGTGCAGGGCCATGCGGCGGCGGGCGTAGAGCGCGAAGTACGCCGGGTTGGTCGCGCCGAGCAGCCGGAAGCGCAGCCAGTCGGGGTCGTCGGGCCGGTCGCCGCCGACGGGGGTGAAGAAGCCCTTCGGCGCCGCGTCCGCGCCGATCACCAGCGCGACGTCGCAGAGCCCGGCGAGGATCCTGGTACGCGCGATGTCCAGCGCCTGCGCCCCCGACGCGCAGGCCGCGTAGCAGGAGGCGACCCTGGCGCCCGACCAGCCGAGCGCCCTGGCGTAGGAGGCGCCGGAGACGAAGCCGGGGTAGCCGTTCCTGATCGTGTCGGCCCCGACGACGAACTGCACGTCGGTCCAGGCCAGCCCGGCGTCGTCGAGGGCGGCGCGGGCGGCGGCCAGGCCGTACTCGAGGAAGGGGCGGCCCCACTTGCCCCACGGGTGCATCCCGGTGCCCAGCACGGCCACGCTCATGAGGCCCGCCCCCACATCCACATCAGCGGCCCGTCGGCCAGCTCGCCCGAGGTCAGCTCCAGCTCCATGCCCACCGCGAGCTGCTCCACCGTCAGGCCCTTGACCTGGCCGAGCACGACGATGCCGACCTCGTCCAGCTCGACCGCGGCGAGCGTGACCGGCTCGTACGGCCGCGCCGCCACGTACGGCGCGGGCGGCGGGTAGCAGGCGTTGGTGTACGACCAGACCCGCCCGCGCCTGGGCAGCCGGATCTCCTCCATGTCGGTGACCTCGCAGCGCGGGTTGGGGCAGGAGTCCCGGCGGGGCGGGAAGCAGACGGTGCCGCAGCCCGCGCATCGGGTGCCGAGCAGGCGGACACCGCCGGGCTCGACCGCGAACCAGCCGTCGATCGCGTACGTCATAGCTCGGAGTATCACACAAGCGCTTGCTAGGGAGAATCCCTCCGCCGCTCCCGCGAGCGCAGCACCACCCACCCCGACATCACGACCGCCAGCAGCACCATCCCCGCCACCACCGCCGTCCTGGACGCCGGATAAGGACCGTCGCCGAAGTAAGAACCGGGCAGCGGCGGCACGACGGCGGGCGCGGCCAGCCGGGCGGCCTCGCGCAGTGCCAGCGCCGCGTCCGCCACCCCGTGCCCGTAGGCCGGGTTGTAGCCGTCGCAGGGCCGGCGCCTGGTGCCCTCCTCGATGGCCAGCCGCACGTGGTACGGCGACAGATGCGGATGCGCCGACCTGATCAGCGCCGCGATGCCCGCCACTATGGCGGCGGCCGAGCTGGTGCCGTCGCTCACCACGTACGAGTCGCCGCCGTCGGCCGTCACGATGTCCGTGCCGGGCGCGACCACCGACACGTAGTCCTGCCGGTTGGAGAAGCGGGCCACCCTGCCCCGCCGGTCCACCGCGCCCACGGCGATCACCCCGGGGTAGGCGGCGGGGAAGTTCTTCCTGTTCGCCGCGGCCCCGTCGTTGCCCGACGACGCCACGAGCACCGCGCCCTTGCCGATGGCGTACTGGACGGCCTCCTCCTCGGCGGCCGAGCCCTCCCACGCGCCGCTGCCGCCGCCCAGCGACATGCTGATCACGCCCGCGCCGTGGTCGGCGGCGTACCTGATGCCCCTGGCCAGCGCGTCGCGCCAGCCGGGCCGCCGGTGGGCGCGGCGCGGGTCGCCGTTCTCCAGCGTGACCCTGACCGACAGCACCGTGGCGGCCGGCGCCACGCCGAGCACGCCGCCCTTGCCGCCTTCGCCGTGCCCGCGCCCGGCGATCAGCCCGGCCATCGCGGTGCCGTGGGGGCCCCACCCGCGCCCGTCCCCGCCGGGGCCGGTGAGGTCGGGGCCCTCGATGACGGCGTCGCGCAGGTCGGGGTGCCCGGGGTTGACGCCGGTGTCCAGCACCGCGACCGTGACGCCCTCGCCCTTGCTGGTGCGCCAGGCGTCGGGCAGGCGCAGCGCGCCGAGCTGCCACTGCCCGGCCCTCGCGGCGGCGGCCAGCTCGTCGGAGCCGTCTCCCGCGCTCGTGGCCAGGGCCGGCACGGGACCCGACAGCAGCACGGTCAGCAGGACCGGTACGGCGATCCGCCTCATCGCGTCAGCGCCCGGTGCAGCGACGTGGCGACCTGACGGGCGGCGGCGCGCAGGCGGGAGGCCACGGGGTCGCCGGGACGGTAGGCCCGCCCGTCGGCGTACCCGGCCGCCGTCGCCACCGGCCAGGCGCGCCAGCGCTCGGACACGGGCGGGAGCGGGCCAGGTCACGGACAGCAGGAAGGACAGCACAACGGACAACTGGAACACGTCGACCTCGAGCGGGAGGGGAGGGACCTCCGGTCAGCTCGCATTCTGACACGCGGATACGCCGACGGATGGACGCTTCAGTAAACAGACCGATACGAGGAGTAGTTCCAGAACTATCTTCTTTGTCCTATGGAGAGGGGGAAAGTCGGACATGTGCACCGGGCGGCAGGCCCAGCCGCTGAGCCGCGTCACCGCAGTTGACCGCGATCGCGATCAGCCCCGCCGAGTCCGCGAACGCCACCAGCTCGCCCGGCGGCACCGCCGCGTACGTCTCCCGGTACGGCAGCGCGAGCTGCCGCCGCCCCAGCCACACCCCGAGCGTGTCGCCCACCCGCACGCCCAGCGCCCGCAGGTCACCGGCCCCGATCGACAGCTGCGTGTTGCCGTAGCGGTCGACCGAGACCACCTCGCCCTCGACCGAGCCGTCGCGCAGCAGCGTGGTCGGCTCGGGCAGCGTGACCAGCCGCGACACCGGCAGTCGCGGCCCCAGCTCGGCCGCCGGCAGCCCGCCGTGGAGCCGCCCGGCCACCGGCGCGAACACGTCACGCCCCGGGAACGTCGGCGAGGCAGGCCGCAGGAAGTAGGCGTCGTTGGCGATCTCGTACGCCGCCCGCGCGCCGCCGCTGGCGTGCACCGCCCACGACAGCAGCCCGTTGTCGGGCCCGATGAACACCCGGCCGCCCGCCTCCACGGCCACCGCCCGCCGCGCGCCACCCACACCGGGATCGACCGCACCGATGTGGATACCCTCGGGGAGGTACGGGATGGTCTGCGCCAGAACCGCCGCCCCGCGCCGCACGTCGCCGGCCGGGATGAGGTGACAGACGTCGATCACCCGGGCCTCAGGGGCTATCCCGGCGATCACTCCATGACAGGCCGCCACATATCCATCCTCTAACCCGTAGTCGGTGAGGAGCGTGATGACAGAGGTCACATCTGGTGACTGTACGTCTCCCAATCCGTCGTGAACAGCCGCACTCCGCACATTACGATGGCGAACGGGCCGCGTGCGGGCGGCGAGATCGTCGCCCGCCCCTTTCGAGGAGGACACCATGGGAGCACCGCTCAGCGGTGACAATGCTGCCCAGGAACCGTCCCGACAACCACTCTCACAACGCGATCTCGATCTCCTCGCCTTCGAACGCCAATGGTGGCGCTACGCGGGCGCGAAGGAGCACGCCATCAAGGAGACGTTCGGCTTCTCCGCCACGCGCTACTACCAGCTCCTCGGTGAGCTGATCGACCGGCCGGAGGCGCTGGAGCAGGACCCGATGCTGGTCAAGCGGCTGCGCAGATTACGATCCACGCGCCGGCGCGACCGTGCGGCCAGAAGGCTCGGCATGCGTCCCTGACCGTCTGGGTACGGCAGCCGAGTGAAGAACATCCCTGGAATGGAAGCGATCCTGCACGATCCGGCGGGCGCCGTGATCGGGCTCGACTTCGACGGCACCCTGTCGCCGATCGTGCCCGACCCCGCCCAGGCCGTGATCCATCCGAAGGCGCCCGGCGTACTCGCCGAGCTGGGCGCCCGCGTCCGAGCGGTGGCCATCGTGACCGGCAGGCCCGCGGCCACCGCGCTGGAGCTCGGCCCCGGCCTGGCCGACGTGCCCGGCCTGGTGGTGCTCGGCCACTACGGCTTCGAACGCTGGGAGGACGGCCGCGTCTCCGCGCCCCCGCCGCCGCCCGGCGTCCCCAACGCGGAGACCGAGCTGCCGCTGCTGCTCGAATCCCTGGGCGTGCGGGGCGCGCGCATCGAGGACAAGGGGCGGGCCGTGGCCGTCCACACCAGGCGCAGCCCCGACCCCGAGGGCACGCTCGCCGCGCTGCGCGAGCCGCTCGCCAAGCTGGCCGACAAACACGGGCTGGTCATCGAGCCCGGCCGCATGGTGCTGGAGCTGCGGCCGCCCGGCATGGACAAGGGCCACGCGCTCGGCCTGTTCCTCACGGAGCGGGAGGCGCGCTCGGTCATGTTCGTCGGCGACGACCTGGGCGATCTGGCGGCGTTCGACGCCGTACGCGCCTCGGGGCTGCCCGGCGTGACCGTGTGCAGCGGCTCGGCCGAGGTCACCGCGCTCGCGGAGCGCGCCGACCTGGTGGTGGACGGCCCCGACGGCGTGGTGCGGCTGCTGGAGGAGCTGGTCTTGGCGATCACCCGCTCGTGACGCCTCAGGCCAGGGCTTCGAGCTGGGCGGCGAGCCACTGTTGCGGTGGCAGCGCGGTCGCGGCGGCGCGCAGCTTGTCGCGGCGGGTGCGCCGCTCGTCCTCCGGCATGACCAGCGCCTCGTGCAGCGCGGCCGCGGTGCCGCTGATGTCGTACGGGTTGACGAGCAGCGCGTGCTGGCCCAGCTCGGCCGCGGCGCCCGCCTCCCGCGACAGCACGAGCGCGCAGTGCGGCGACAGCACGGGGCCCTCCTTGGCCACCAGGTTCATGCCGTCGCGGATGGGGTTGACCAGCAGCACGTCGGCCATCCGGTAGGCGGCCAGCGAGCGCGGATAGTCGTCGTTGACGTTGAGGATGAGCGGGTCCCAGTCCTCGGTGGCGTACTCGTCCTCGATCTCCTGGGCGCAGCGCTGCACCGACGCGGTGTACTCGCGGTATTCGGGCAGGTCGTGCCGGCTGGGATAGGCGAAGGCGAGGTGGACCACGCGGCCGTGCCACTCGGGATGGGCGGCGAGGAACTCGCGGTAGGCGTTGAGCCCGCGCACGATGTTCTTCGACAGCTCGGTGCGGTCGATGCGGACGATCAGCTTGCGCCCGCCGACCTGCTCCCGCAGCGCCGTCATGTGCGACTCGACGTCGGGCTCGCAGGCCCGCTCCCACAGCGCGGCGCCGTCCACCCCCAGGCTGTGGACGCCGATGCGGGTGGTCCTGCCGGCGTGGGTGACGCTGCGCCCGACGCGGTCGGACTCGGCGCCCAGCAGCCGCTCGCAGCAGTCCATGAACGCCTGCGCCCACCGGTCGGTGAGGAACCCGGCGTGGTCGGCGCCCAGGATGCCTTCGAGCACCTCCTTGGCGACGTCGTCGGGCAGCAGCGAGAAGTATTCGGGCGGCGCCCACGGGGTGTGGCTGAAGTGCGCGATGCGCAGGTCGGGTCGTTCGGCCCTGAGCATGGCCGGGGTCAGCGTAAGGTGGTAGTCCTGCACCATCACGCGTGCGCCGTGGCCGGCCTCCTCGGCCAGCGCCAGCGCGAAAGCGCCGTTGTAGTCGCGGTATGACTCCCACTCGCGCTCGAACCTGGTGCCGAAATTGGGCGAGTTGGGGATGTCGTAGAGCAGATGGTTGACGAACCACAGGGTCGAGTTGGCCACCGCGTTGTAGGCGCGGTGGAAGATGGCGGGCGGGATGTCGAGCATGCGCATCGGGCCCGTGTCGTAGCCCGCGTGGTCGACGCGGCCGCCGCCGGCCTGCCGTACGGCGCTGCGGTCGCCGTCGGACAGCGCCGCGCAGACCCACAGCACGCCGTCGCCCTTGGCCACGCCCGACAGGCCCGACACGAGACCGCCGCCGCCGCGCTTCATGGTGAGTTCGCCGTCGTCGGAGACGGTGAAGGAGACCGGCCCTCTGTTGGAGGCCAACAGCACGCTGTTCATCTAGGCTCCTTTCGATCATAGGATCCCAGCTATGGCGCTTGATGAGCTAACCGAGGAACTCGCCCGCTCAGCCGCTGCCGGAGATCATCGCGCACTCGGCGAGCTCCTGGCGCGGATAGAGCCCGATGTGATGCGGCACTGCGCCCGAATCCTGCCTTATCACCAGGACGCGGAGGAGGCCTCGCAAGATACGTTGCTGGCCGTGGCGCGTAACATCGGGCGGTTCGAGGGGCGCGCCAGGTTCAGTACGTGGCTGCACATCGTGACGGCCAACTGCGCGCGCACGACGTACCGGTCGCTGAAGCGGCGGGCGGCCGAGCAGAGCTCGGACGAGCTGCCCGTGCAGAAGCCCGACGTGCGGCGGGTCAGCGTGATCGCCGGCTCGCGGCTGGACCTGCTCGACGCGATGGAGGCGCTGGAGGCCGACAAGCCCGACCTGGCGCAGGCGCTGGTGCTGCGCGACATCGTCCAGCTCGACTACAACGAGGTGGCCGAGCAGCTCGGCATCCCGCTGGGCACCGCGAAATCCCGCATCCATCAGGCGCGCAAGTACGTGCAGGGTGTGCTGGGCGAGGACTACCGCTGAGACCACCCGTCTCACATGTTGAGACGGGTGGTAATTCCAGCCACTTAAGCGGGTAGAGTCCGTTTCAACAACTTCATATTGCTCATCCAGAGGGGTGGAGGGACCGGCCCTGCGAAGCCCCGGCAACCCTCCCGGCTTTCGACTCGCGACCAGGCGAGGCCGACCGGGACAAGGTGCCAATTCCGGTTCGCGGTCAAGGTGGCCGTGGGCGAAGATGAGGGAAGGCCTCGCTTCATGTCGCTTGACTTTGGTCCTGCCGTCGCTCTGTCCTGCCGCGAGTGCGGCGCGCGTTACCCGCTGGGTCCCAGCTTCGCGTGTCAGGAGTGTTTCGGGCCGCTCGAGGCGGCCTACGACTTCGGCCAGGTGACCCGCGAGCAGATCGCATCGGGTCCGGCCAACATCTGGCGTTACCGGGCGCTCCTTCCGGTGCCGGCGAACGTGACCGAAAAGCCGAATATGAACCCCGGCTGGACGAAATTGGTCAAGGCCGGAAACCTCGGCCGAACGCTCGGCATCAAGTCCCTTTACGTGAAGGACGACTCCGGCAATCCCACCCACTCCTTCAAGGACCGGGTCGTCGCCATGGCCGTCGAAGCGGCCAGGAACTTCGGTTTCCACACGCTTTCCTGCTCCTCCACCGGCAATCTCGCCGGCGCCGTCACCGCCGCCGCCGCGCGGGCCGGGCTCGACGCGTGCGTGTTCATCCCGGCCAATCTGGAGCAGGCGAAGATCGCCATGGCGCGGGTCTTCGGCGGGAGACTCATCGGCATCGAGGGCACGTACGACGACGTCAACCGGTTCTGCTCCGAGCTCATCGGCGACCCGATGGGCGACAAGTGGGGATTCGTCAACGTCAACCTGCGGCCCTACTACGCCGAGGGCTCCAAGACGCTCGCGTACGAGATCGCCGAGCAGCTCGGCTGGCGGCTGCCCGAGCAGATCATCATCCCCATCGCCTCCGGGTCCCAGCTCACGAAGATCGACAAGGGCTTCAAGGAGCTGGTGAAGCTGGGGCTGGTCGAGGACACCCCGTACAAGATCTTCGGGGCGCAGGCGGCCGGGTGCTCGCCGGTGTCCACCGCGTACAAGGCGGGGCACGAGGTCGTACGGCCGGTCAAGCCCGACACCATCGCCAAGTCCCTGGCCATCGGCAACCCGGCCGACGGCCCGTACGTGCTGGACATCGCCCGGCGCACCGGCGGGGCCGTCGAGGACGTCACCGACGCCGAGATCGTGGCCGCCATCAAGCTGCTGGCCTCGACCGAGGGCGTCTTCGCCGAGACCGCGGGCGGCGTCACCGTCGGCGTGCTGAAGAAGCTCACCGAGAACGGCGTGCTCGACCCCGACGCCCTCACCGTGGTGCTCAACACCGGTGACGGGCTCAAGACGCTCGACGCGATCAGCGACGACGCCGCACCCACGGCCGTGATCCGGCCCTCCCTCGACGCGTTCCGCGCGACTGTCTGACAACCAGGAAAGGCGACTTAAACCATGAGCGTTTCTGTGCGGATTCCCACCATTCTGCGCACCTACACCGGGGGCAACGCGGAGGTCAGTGGCGAGGGCGCGACGCTTCGTGACGTGCTCATCAAGCTCGACGCCGACTACCCGGGCATCGGGGCGAGAATTCTGGATGAATCGGGCAAGATTCGTCGTTTCGTCAACGTTTACGTGGGGGAAGAGGACGTCCGTTTCGCCGAGGGTCTCGACACTCCCGCCCCTGAGGGCGCTCAGATCTCCATCATCCCGGCGGTCGCCGGCGGCTGAGTGTCGCGGCTCACATCCAGAAGGCGCCCCTTGTGGGCGCCTTCTCCTTTTGCGGGCCTAATTCAATGTTGAACCACGTTCGGGAAGAAGAAATAGGCAGTTCCCAGATTGACTCTGTTGCCAAACCCCTCCCCACAGGTATGGTCGAGGGCGATCGTCCGGCTGATTTTCTGTTAAGTCGGGCGATTACAGGTCTCGCGGAGGAATGGGCGAGATCTGGGAGACCAGTAAGAGGAGTCGGAAGTGGCGCAGGGCACCGTCAAGTGGTTCAACGCGGACAAGGGCTACGGCTTCATCGCGGTAGACGGTGGTAAGGATGTATTCGTCCATTACTCAGCGATCCTGATGGACGGGTACCGATCTCTCGAGCAGGGACAGCGCGTCGAGTTCGAGATCACGCAGGGCCAGAAGGGACCGCAGGCGGAGTCCGTCCGAACGGTCTGATCGACATCCTGGTATGCACCGGGCGGGTTCGCACGGCAGCGCAGTCCGTGCGAGCCGTCATCTCTCTTTCGTCGACTCGCGTACGGTGAGCCGCTCAGGGCGGCTCGCCGTACCGGCGTACTGACTGACCTGGGCGGAAACGTGGGGCAGGTGGGCGTTCGCTTGCACTCGGCAGGGTAGAGTGCTAAACAGTTCGTTGGCACTCTGTGCAGCAGAGTGCCAACACCGGATCGGGACGATGGGGTCTGCCGAAGGAGATGCTGACCCATGCCGTCGCGGGCGTCGGCTCGGTCCACGACAAGCCACCCTGCATCTGGGAGGTCTAGCCTTATGGCAGCCAAGATGATCGCGTTTGACGAGGACGCCCGGCGCGGTCTCGAGCGCGGTATGAACCAGCTCGCCGACGCCGTCAAGGTGACCTTGGGCCCCAAGGGCCGCAACGTCGTGCTGGAGAAGAAGTGGGGCGCTCCCACGATCACCAACGACGGTGTGTCCATCGCCAAGGAGATCGAGCTCGAGGACCCCTGGGAGAAGATCGGCGCCGAGCTGGTCAAGGAGGTCGCGAAGAAGACCGACGACGTGGCTGGTGACGGCACCACCACGGCCACCGTGCTCGCCCAGGCGCTGGTGCGCGAGGGTCTGCGCAACGTCGCCGCCGGCGCCAACCCGATGGCCCTGAAGAAGGGCATCGAGTCCGCCGTCGAGCGCGTCAGCGAGGAGCTCTCCAAGCTGGCCAAGGACGTGGAGACCAAGGAGCAGATCGCCTCCACCGCCTCCATCTCCGCCGCCGACCCCGAGATCGGCTCGCTCATCGCCGAGGCGATGGACAAGGTCGGCAAGGAAGGCGTCATCACCGTCGAGGAGAGCAACACCTTCGGCCTCGAGCTCGAGCTCACCGAGGGCATGCGCTTCGACAAGGGCATGACGTCGATGTACTTCGTGACCGACTCCGACCGCATGGAGGCCGTGCTCGAAGACCCCTACATCCTGATCGTCAACAGCAAGGTCTCCGCCAACAAGGACCTGCTGCCGCTGCTCGACAAGGTCGTCCAGTCGGGCAAGCCGCTGCTGATCATCGCCGAGGACGTCGAGGGCGAGGCCCTGGCGACCCTGGTCGTCAACAAGATCCGCGGCCTGTTCCGCTCCGTGGCCGTCAAGGCCCCGGGCTTCGGTGACCGCCGCAAGGCCATGCTCAACGACATCGCGATCCTGACCGGCGGTCAGGTCATCGCCGAGGAGGTCGGCCTCAAGCTCGAGACCGCCACCCTCGACCTGCTGGGCCGCGCCCGCAAGGTGGTCGTGACCAAGGACGAGACGACGATCGTCGACGGCGCCGGTGACGCTGAGCAGATCTCCGGCCGGGTCAACGAGATCCGCGCCGAGATCGAGCGCACCGACTCCGACTACGACCGCGAGAAGCTCCAGGAGCGTCTGGCCAAGCTGGCCGGCGGCGTCGCCGTCATCAAGGCCGGTGCCGCCACCGAGGTCGAGCTCAAGGAGCGCAAGCACCGCATCGAGGACGCCGTCCGCAACGCGAAGGCGGCCGTCGAGGAGGGCATCGTCCCCGGCGGTGGCGTGGCGCTGCTGCAGGCCGGCGCCAAGGCGTTCGACAAGCTCGAGCTCAACGGCGACGAGGCCACCGGTGCCGCCATCGTCAAGAAGGCGCTGGAGGAGCCGCTCAAGCAGATCGCGGTCAACGCCGGCCTCGAGGGCGGCGTCGTGGTCGAGCGCGTGCGCAACCTCACCCCGGGTGAGGGCCTCAACGCCGCGTCGGGCGAGTACGTCAACATGTTCGAGTCGGGCATCATCGACCCGGCCAAGGTGACGCGCTCCGCGCTGCAGAACGCCGCCTCCATCGCGGCGCTGTTCCTGACGACCGAGGCCGTCATCGCCGAGAAGCCCGAGAAGGCTCCGGCCGCTCCCGCCGGCGGCATGCCCGGCGGCGGCGACATGGACTTCTAGGTCTTTATCCGTCGCGCAGGCGAAGAGCGGTCCGGAATTTTCCGGGCCGCTCTTTTTCTTGTGGAGCTGCCATTACGTTTCACCATTGATCCGCTACTCATGGTGAGGAAAGGTGGTCAGCCATAACTCACCTCAACGAAGGAGTGGCGGATGTTCTCCCGCAGCAAGCGCATTTTCGGTATCACGGCCATCGCCCTGGCCGCCGTCACCGCCGCGGCGGCTCCCGCGCATGCCGACGACGAGCTGACGGGCACGTTCAGCCTGCTGCGCCAGCTGAACAATCCGTTCTGCCTGCCGGGCGCGACCACCACCGGCATTCCGGTCGTCGACTCGCTGCTGCCGGGGCTCGTCGGCTGCCCCCAGGCGCCCCTCGTACGCTGACCCCGACATGACGAGCGCCCCGCCGGGCTCCCGGCGGGGCGCTCCGGCGCCTTTTCAGACGCCGAAGTGGGCCACGATGAAGCCGCGGGCCAGCAGGTTGGCGTTGATGTTGAAGCCGACCACGGCCGGGCTGACGTCGCTGTCGACCCCCAGCTTGTCGACGCCCAGCGCGTGCACGGTGAAGACGTAGCGGTGCGGGTCGCCGGGAGGCGGGGCGGCGCCGCCGTAGGCCTTGGTGCCGTAGTCGGTGCGGGCGTGCACGGCGCCCTCGGGCAGGCCCTTGAAGTCGGGCGCC
This sequence comes from Nonomuraea sp. NPDC004580, assembly GCF_040609855.1. Classification (NCBI taxonomy): domain Bacteria; kingdom Bacillati; phylum Actinomycetota; class Actinomycetes; order Streptosporangiales; family Streptosporangiaceae; genus Nonomuraea; species Nonomuraea sp. NPDC004580. The sequence goes on from NZ_JBEXLH010000007.1 coordinate 35,611, forward strand.
GAGCCCGCGCCGGTGGGCAGCTCAGTCACCGAGGCCGGCAGGTCGAACAGCACCCAGTGCCAGAAGCCGCTGCCGGTCGGCGCGTCGGGGTCGAAGCACGTGACGGCGTAGCTCCCGGTGCCCTCGGGGGCGCCGGACCAGCGCAGGTGCGGCGACTGGTTGCCGCCCGTCATGCCCCAGTCGTTGAAGACGTGGAGGTCGGGCAGGCGCTCGCCGTCCTGGATGTCGTCGCTCTCGACCGCGAGCGCGGGGACCGATGGCAGGAATTCATGGGGAAGCGGTGCGGGCACGGCATCCTCCTTGGGTGAGAGCTAGGTGCTTGCCCAGCCATCCTAGAAGCGCCGTGCCCGCGCGGCTCACGGCTCCAGCTCGGCGGGCAGCGGCTTGTCGTGCAGCACGGTCAGCGAGGTGACCGCTCGGGTCAGCACGACGTAGAGCCGGGCCAGGCCCCTGGGCTCGGCGGCCACGATGTCGGCCGGCTCGACCACGATGACGTGGTCGTACTCGAGGCCCTTGGCGAGCGTGGCGGGCACGACGAGCAGGCGCTGCTCGTCGGGGGAGTCGGGGTCGAGCACGGCGTGCGGCAGCTCGGCCAGCGCCTGCGAGACGGTCTCGACCAGCGCGTCGGGAACGATGACGCCGATGGAGCCCTCGTTGGCCAGCGCCTGCCGCGCCGCCTCGATGACCGAGCCGCCGGGCAGCACGGTGAGCGAGCCCGCGCCGGGACGCAGCGAGCGCGGCGCGGCCAGGCCGGGGGCGATGGAGGGCAGCAGCCGGGCCGCGTAGTCGAGCACCTCGCGCGGCACGCGGAAGCCGAGCGTCAGCTCCGTCACCTCGCCCTCGCGCTGGCCGAGGTGTTCGAGCACCGCCTGCCACGAGGTGGTGGACCACGGGGTGGTGCCCTGCGCGAGGTCGCCGAGCACGGTGGCCGAGCCGTTGCGGCAGCGCCGCCCGAGCGCCCTGAGCTGCATCTCCGACAGGTCCTGCGCCTCGTCCACGACCAGGTGACCGAGTGAGGGCGTGCGTTCCATGAGGTCGCGCAGCTCGTCGAGGAGCGCCGCGTCGGCCGCCGACCACTTCGCGGACTTCCAGCTCCGGTACGGCTTGCGCCGGCCGAGCAGCTCCTGCTCCTCGGCCGTCAGGTCGGACTTGGCGGCCTTGGCGCGGAACTCGGGGTCGGACAGCAGGCGATGGAGCACCTGCTCGGGCGTCAGCTTGGGCCAGACGGCGTCCACGAGCTGCTTGACCGGCTTCGACCTGGCCACCGCGTCCTGGACCCGGTCGTCGGGGGACTCGCCGCGCTGCTCCATGCGTACCAGCACCATGTGGGCCAGCCGCTGGGCCAGCGCCGCGCGGCCGGGGTTGTAGCGGGTGGTGCCGCGCAGGGAGGCGACGATCTCGCGCACCTCGTAGTCGGCGACCCGGTAGCGGTAGGCGCCCTTGGTGAAGACGACGCCCTCCTCCGGCTTGACGATGTGCAGCCAGAGCGCGCGCTCAAGGACGCCGGCCATCCTGGCGTCGCCCTTGATGGCGGCGACCTCGGGGTCCTCGGGGGTGGCGTGCTCGCCGAGCAGCCCGGCCACCGTGGTCTGGTCGACCTTGACCTCGCCCAGCGCGGGCAGCACAGAGGAGATGTAGGACAGGAAGGCCCGGTTCGGCCCGACGATCATGACGCCCGACCTGGCCAGCCGCTCGCGGTGGGTGAACAGCAGGTAGGCGGCGCGGTGGAGGCCGACGGCGGTCTTCCCGGTGCCGGGCGCACCCTGCACGCACACCGTCTGGGCCAGCGTGGAGCGGACGATCTCGTCCTGGTCGGGCTGGATGGTGGCGACGATGTCGCGCATGGGGCCGGTGCGGGGGCGCTCGATCTCCTCGGTGAGGATCTTCGACGGGCCGATGTCGCCGCCGTCGGCCAGCGGCTCGTCCTCGTACGCGGTGAGCGCCCCGCCGTGGTAGCCGAAGCGCCGCCGGCGCTCGACGCCCATCGGGTCGGCCGGGCTGGCCTGGTAGAACGCGCGCGACACCGGCGCCCGCCAGTCGATCACCAGCGGCTTGCTGCCGGCGTCGTGGACGTGGCGGCGTCCGACGTAGATGGTGCCGGGCAGGTCGTCGCCCCCTGCGCGGTCGAGGCGGCCGAAGAAGAGCGGGGTGTCGGGGTGGTCGGCCAGCGCGGCCACCCGCTGGTCGAGCAGCGACTGCAGGATCTGCTGCGAGACCCAGTCGCCGGCCGCGTCGGCCGACAGAGACTGGGCGTGCGCGCGCATGGCTTTGAGCGCGGCTCTGGACTCGGCGAGGTGGGCCTGCTCGGCCGCGAGTACGCCGGCCGGGTCGTCGGGGTCTGTGCTGGTCTCTTGGCGTATGTCTGGGGCCATCTGGTGCCCGGGCATGCGAAAGCGCCTCCCTGGTCTGGTGAACGGAGGTGGTCAAGGCAGCGAATCCGCCAGTCTAGTGGCGACTTCAGCGGGCTTCCACAGCATTTACTCGCGGCCGGCCGGGTACGCATAGGAGGTGCTCCGGCTCCGTGTCTCGCCGATCGTCCCCACGATCGCGAGCTTCCTGCTCGCCGCGTTGTGGGGTCTGTCGGTGTTCGCCGGGTGGGGGCTGCAGGCGTTCTGTGCGGGAGATGAGAGCCCGTCGACGTGTTCGCAGCGCCTTGATACCGTTTCCACGGTGTCGGCGCTGTTCGCCGCACTGGCGGCGTGCTGCACGGTGGCCGCCTGGCTGATCCCGTGGTCGAGGGCCGACTCGCGGACGTTCGCCCGCTTGATGGGCGCCGGGGTGGTGGCCTGGATCGCGGCCGAGGGAGTGTTGTTCCTCGGCGGCCTGCTGGCACGCTGAGCCAGGCGGAAAAGGGCGTCAGCTACCAACCTGGAAATACCGAAAAAATCGGGCATTTCAGGTGGGTTTGTCGGATCATGGGGGTATGTCGCAGGCGGCGTGATAGTACGCAGGTGAGGGGGGTGGTTCGAATGTCGTCGGCCCGCGGAGTCTCGTGGACGTGAGACCACGGTGAATGCCTGGCCGCTCGGGCGAGCGGCCGGGCATCGCGACCGCTACACCCCGCCCAGCACGTCGTCGGCGTCGATGATCTGGTAGGCGTATCCCTGCTCGGCCAGGAACCGCTGCCGGTGCGCCGCGAACTCCTGATCGACGGTGTCCCTGCTGACCACCGTGTAGAACCGGGCGCCCCCGCCGTCGGCCTTGGGCCGCAGCACGCGTCCGAGCCGCTGGGCCTCCTCCTGGCGCGAGCCGAACGTGCCCGACACCTGGATCGCGACGGCCGCCTCAGGCAGGTCGATGGAGAAGTTGGCCACCTTCGACACCACCAGCACCTGGATCTCCTTGTCGCGGAACGCCTGGTAGAGGCGCTCGCGCTCCTTGATCCTGGTGTCGCCCTTGATCACCGGCGCGTTGAGGTGCTCGCCCAGCTCGTCGAGCTGGTCGATGTACTGGCCGATGACCAGCACCTGCTCACCCAGATGGCGGCGGACGAGAGCCTCGGTGACGTGGGTCTTCGACGGCGTGGTGGCGCAGAAGCGGTAGCGCTCCTCCGCCTCGGCCATCGCGTACGCCAGCCGCTCGTCGTCGGTCAGCGTGACCCGGACCTCGACGCAGTCGGCCGGCGCGATCCAGCCCTGGTTCTCCATCTCCTTCCAGGGCGCGTCGTAACGCTTGGGGCCGATCAGCGAGAACACGTCGCCCTCGCGGCCGTCCTCGCGCACCAGCGTCGCGGTCAAGCCGACGCGCCTGCGGGCCTGCAGGTCGGCGGTCATCCGGAAGATCGGCGCGGGCAGCAGGTGGACCTCGTCGTAGACGATCAGGCCCCAGTCGCGGGCGTCGAACAGCTCAAGATGGCTGTAGACGCCTTTGCGCCTGGTGGTCATCACCTGGTAGGTGGCGATGGTGACCGGGCGGATCTCCTTTTTGTTGCCGGAGTACTCGCCGATCTCGTCCTCGGTCAGCGACGTGCGCTTGAGCAGCTCGGTCTTCCACTGGTGGGCCGAGACCGTGTTGGTGACCAGGATGAGCGTGGTGGCCTGGGCGTGTGCCATGGCCGCCGCGCCGACGATCGTCTTGCCCGCGCCACAGGGCAGCACCACCACGCCGGAGCCGCCGTTCCAGAACGCGTCGGCCGCCTCGCGCTGGTAGGGCCGCAGCGCCCAGCCGTCCTCGTGCAGCGTGATGGGGTGGGCCTCGCCGTCGACGTAGCCCGCCAGGTCTTCGGCCGGCCAGCCCAGCTTGAGCAGCGCCTGCTTGACGTTGCCGCGGTCGCTCGGGTGCACGACGACCGAGTCGGCGCCGATGCGCTCGCCCAGCATCGGCTGGATCTTCTTGGAGCGCAGCACCTCCTCCAGCACCGCCCGGTCGGTGGAGGTCAGGACCAGCCCGTTGACCGGGTCCTTCTCCAGGCGCAGCCGGCCGTAGCGGGCCATCGTCTCGGCGACGTCCACGAGCAGCGCGTGGGGCACCGGATAGCGGCTGAAGCTGATGAGCGCGTCGATGACCTGCTCGGCGTCGTGGCCCGCGGCGCGGGCGTTCCACAGCGCGAGCGGCGTGACGCGGTAGGTGTGCACGTGTTCTGGAGCGCGCTCGAGCTCGGCGAACGGCGCGATCGCCTTACGGCAGGCGTCGGCCTGCTCGTGGTCGACTTCGAGCAGCAGCGTCTTGTCGGACTGGACGATCAGCGGTCCATCGCTCACTGGCATGTCTCCGTGGGGTCGCGTACGGGGCTCTGACGCATCAGGACCATCGTCTCGTGATCCCGGCTCCCCCGCTCCGTGTCTCCAACAACGGACACGCCAGGATTAGTCCTGGACGGCGATGTGCGGCCCCCGGCTCAGTCGTCGAAGGCGCCGTTGACGCCCAGCAGGATGAACGTGCCGAAGGTGATCACGAGGCCGGCCCCGAACAGCACCCAGCTCCAGACCAGCATCGTGCGGGCGACCTGCGGCCTGGTGGTGGCCCTGCCGAGCGCGAGGCCGGCGAGGATCGCGCCGGGGATGCTGAAGACGTTGCAGCACGAGACGACCGCGAGCAGGTTGAGCACGAGGGCGACGATCGCGTTGGCGGTCGGGCCGCTGCTGGGAGGCGGCGGAGGAGGACCGTAGCCGTAGCCGTGGTGAGGCGGCGGCTGCTCGCCGTAGGGCGCGCCGTAAGGGATGTACGGGTGGCCCGACGGGTCTTGCTGGCTCATCTTCACCTCCGAACTGGTCAACAATTATCACGGAATCACCCCGTGGCCGACCGGTATGGAGGATGGGCACTGCTCAGCCGAGCAGCGCGCGCAGCGCCTTGCGGTCGAGCTTGAGCACGCTCGTCAGCGGCACGGAGTCCACGAACCGCACCTCCCGGGGATACTTCACCCGGCCCACCCGCTCGCGCGCCCATGCGACGAGCTCCTCGGCCGTCACCGTCGCGCCCGGCCCGAGCTGCACGAACGCCACGACCTCCTCGCCCAGGGCGGGCTCGGGCCGGCCGACGACGCCCGACAGCACCACATCGGGATGCCGGTCGAGCGCGTCCTCGACGTCGCGCGGGAACACGTTGAAGCCGCCCCTGATGATCAGGTCCTTCTTCCTGTCCACGATGTAGAGGTAGCCGTCGTCGTCCACGCAGCCGATGTCACCCGTACGCAGCTCGCCGTCCACCAGCGCCGTGCCCTCGGGGTCGGGCTCGTGCTCGCCCCAGTAGCCGAGCATCAGCGACGACCCCGACACGCACACCTCGCCGACGTCGCCGGGCTCCACGACCTCGCCGTCGGAGTCCCTGATCGTGAGGGAGTAGCCGGCCAGCGGCAGGCCGACGCTGCCCACCCGGCGCCTGCCCGGCGGGTTGAACGTGGTGACCGCGCTGGTCTCGGTCAGCCCGTAGCCCTCCAGGATCTGCACGCCCGGCATCCTGCGCTCGAACTCGCGCAGGGCGTCCCTGCCGAGCGGGGCCGCGCCGCAGGTGAGGTAGGCGAGGTCGGGCAGCGGGCGGGATTCGAGCGGCTCGGCGAGCAGCTCGTGGATCATCGAGGGGACCACCGTGCCGTACCTGACGTGCTGCTCGGCGGCCAGATCGAGGAACTTCTTCGCGTCGAACCAGCGCATCAGCACGGTCTGCTGGGGCTCGCTGGCGTGCAGCGAGGCGACGGTGATGATCAGCCCGTACGCGTGCGACAGCGGCACCGGCACCAGCGCCCGGTTCATGCCCTCCTGGTGGGAGAGGGCGAAGGCGTCCCTGGCGACGTGCCAGAGGCCCTGGTGGCTGAGCATGACGCCCTTGGCCGTGCCGGTGGTGCCGCCGGTGTACATGAGGGCGGCCAGGTCACCGGGGTCTCTGGCGACGGGGCCGTGCTCGGCGGCGCGTTCGAGCTCGGCGGTGTCCACGTACGCGGGGACGTCCACGCCGGCCGCGCGTACGGTGTCGGCCAGCTCGGGGGAGGTGACGACGGCGGCCGCGCCGCTGTCGGTGAGCACGTGCCGCAGCTCGTCGGGGCCCACCAGGAACACCACCGGCGTCACCACCGCGCCCGCCGCCCACAGCGCCTGGTAGACGATCGGCACCTCGGGGGAGTTGGCCATCATGACCGCGACCCGGTCGCCCGGCCTGATGCCGGCCTCGATGAAGCCGCCGCACATCCGGCGCGCCCGCTCGGCGAGCGCGTGGCCGCGGTGCCAGACGCCGTCGTAGAACACCGCGTCGTGGTCGTCGAAACGCTGCCATGACTCCTCGGCCAGGCGGCCCAGCGTGTGCTCGGTCACATGCCCAACCTGATGGGAGCGGGGAGGCGGAGTCAAGAGCCGTGACCTTGACTCGTCATTGTGGACATGGGTGGCGTAGGCCGTAAATCGATATATTCCCCGTTATATTGTGCTTCGAGTTTGCATGTAGCGCTAGATCGTGTATCTGTGGAGACCTACGGGTCGTGAGGCCCCGTGCGGGCAATGCCGGGCATGATCCACGTGTCCGGGACTGTCGTGAAGGGTGACTGATTTCCGCAGGTCAGGTGCGGGATGGCTGCCTCTCGTACGAAGGCGAAGAAATTCCTTGACTCGCAGGTCGTCTTTCTGGAGAAAACCTTCCCCCTTATTCCGAGGTGCTTCGTGACGGAAACGCCTGAAACGGGCGAGATCGACCTGGACCACATTACGCTCACAGGAAGTCTCATAGCGGTCAGCGACCACGTGCGCGTCACCGCCGCTCCCGCCACCGGAGACCTGACCAGGCGGGCGGCCGACGCACAGCTCAGGTCGTACCTGGAGCCGGGATGCTTTCCCGAGGCGGTGCGGCGGCTCGCCATGGGCCACCTGCTCGTCCTCGTCGGTGAGGAGGACAGCGGGCGCCGGCTCGGGGCCATCGCGCTGCTGTCGCGCATGTCGCTGGCCGAGAGCACCATCACCGTGCTGTCCCCGGCCGCCGGGCCTTCCGAGCTGCTGACGGGCATCGAGTACGAGCCGGGCCGGGCGTACCTGCTGCACGACTGGATCGCCGGGGCCGAGCGCTCCGAGCTGGTCGAGCTGGCCCGCAAGCTGGCCGAGCTGGGCTCGTACCTGGTCGTCACCAGGAGCGGCGCGCCGTCGGCCGCCGTCGAGGTCGAGCTGGCGTGGGCCGCGCCCGACCCCGGCGAACTGTACGACCTGTGCCTCAGCGCCTTCGACCGGCGGGCCGGGCTCAGCCCCGCCGAGCTGACCCGCGGCAGGGACCTGGCGCTGCGCCTGCCCACGCCCGCCGAGGTCGATCGGCTGGCCGCCCGCCTGGCCCGCGGCGAACCGCCCGCCGACGAGGTGGCCGCCTGGTTCGACACCAAGCCGGCCATGGGCGAGGTGCTGGGGGTGGCCGCGCTGGCGTTCGCGCACCGGCTCTCCGAGCCGGCCTTCGACGCGCAGCTCGCCAGGCTCGAACGCCTCTGCGGCGACACCGCGCGCCGGCCGCTCGCCGGGCCGCTCGTCGGCGTCGTGGACGGGCTCGTCGGCTTCCGCGCGCCGCACCAGCGCGGGCAGGTGCTGGCCGAGCTGGTCGGACGCTACGGGTTCTGGCTGTGGCAGCCGCTGCGCGACTGGGTCAGGTCGCTGCCCGGGCAGGGGGCGGCCGTCCAGGTGCGGGCGGCGGCCGGTCTCGCGCTGCTCGCGCGGCACTCGGGCAGGGAGGTGCGGCAGGAGTTCCTGGAGGTGTGGGCTTCAGGAAGCGCGGCCGAGCAGGTGGCGGCGGCGAACGTGCTGTCGTACATGTGCGGTGACGACACCCTCGCCCCTGAGGCGCTCAGGATCGTGCTGGAGTGGTCGGCCGACCCCCGCGATCCGCGTGCGACGGTGGCGGCGGTGGCGCTGGGCGGCGGGCTCGCCGTCCGCTACCCGGACGACTGCGCACGGCACCTGCGCCGGCTGGAGTCGTCCGGCGGCCCCGTCGCGTCGGTGGCCGCCCAGTCACTGCTCAGAGTCCGGCGACGCCCGTGATGCGGTGGAGGGCGAAGCGGTGGACGGCGGCGCGGGTCTCGTCGTACGCCGTCAGGTAGCCGCCCTCCATCCTGGCCGGCTCCAGGATGCGCGAGGTGGCGTTCCCCTGGGAGTCGAGGTAGCCGATCCACACCCGCACGCCCTGCTTGATGGCCTCCTGAAGGGCCGAGATGGTGGCCGTGGCGGGGCCGCGCGGGACGCCGCCGCCTGGCGCGTCCGCGGGCTCGCGCCGCGACAGGTGCGCCGCGTCGCCGGCCCGCAGCGCGCGTACGGCCGCCGCCGCCACCTCGGGATCGAGGCCGTTGGGCGGCGCCATCGCGCGGGCGGGGGTGAGCGCCTCGGTGCGCCGGCTCTCCAGCTGCGAGATGATCACGTCGCCGTCGAGCGACTCGGCGACCGGCGCGTACCCCATGGCGCGCAGCGAGTCGACCAGCGCCGCCCTGGACGAGCGCGAGGCGATCACGGTCGGCGCCAGCCGGCGCAGCCGCAGCGCGGCCGAGCGCCGGTCGGCGGTGATCTGGTCGAGCAGCGCGGGGTCGTCGCACCTGATGTACGCGCTCGCCGTGCCCACCCTGATCCGCCCGTGCCGCCGCGCGACGTCGGTCACCAGGTACGACAGCGCCTGCGGCACCGGCGTCGCCGAGTGGCGGGCCAGCATCGACACCAGCTCCTCGCCCCCGTGCCCGGCGTCGAGCGCCCGCCTGATCGACTGCTCGCTGAACCGGTAGACGGTCGCCCCGCCCTTCGACTCGACGTCGGCGGTGAGCGTCATCCAGCGGTTGAGCTCGCTGGTGAGCGGCCCGGGCGCGACGGCGGTGAGGTCGGCCTGCAGCAGCACGTGATCGACCGGCTCCGGCAGCAGCGGCGCCAGCGCGCCCGCCGCGTCGCCGCCCTCGGCGAGCAGCCTGCCGTGCGCGGACAGCGCGCCCAGCCCGGTCACGCCCACCTGCTCGGCCTCCCGCAGCGTGAACTCGGTGAGCTGCTGGCGCAGCGGCCCCCTCCTGCGGGGCTGCTCCCACGCCAGCCGTTCGAGCACCGCGTCACGGTCGGGCGCGAGGCCCGGCGCCGCCGCCAGCACGCCCAGCGTGGCCGCCCGCACCCCGGGCGCCGACGAGCGGCGCAGGTCGGTGTGCAGGGCGTTGAGCGGCCTGTCACGCTCGTCGCGGTCGCCGACCAGGCCGGGCACCCGGTCCATGTGCAGCCACGTGGCCGCCAGCGTCACCCACCGGTCGGCGGTGGACCTGACCCGCCACAGGTCGTAGCCAGCGGTCGGCAGCCACTCGCCGTCCACGCCGCCGCCCGCCGCGATCAGGCCGGCGGCGTGCGCGACCTCGATCACCAGCGCCGCCACCCACTCCGGCACGTCCAGCTCGGCCGAGGCGCGCTTCAGATCGCGTACGCCGAGCCCGCCGGTACGCAGCACGCCGGGCGGCTCGATGCTCCACCTTTCGCACAGCTCCTCCACCGACCTGACGAACGAGAACGCCTGCCCCGCCGCCGTACGGTCGGTCAGCTTCTGGTCGCGCGCGGCCCCCTGCAGCGGCGGCGGCACCGCGAGCAGGCCCCGGTGCACCCGGCCGCCGCGCAGGTGGAGGGCGACCTCGCGGGGCAGCGTCACGCTCTCCTCGCCGGTCGCCGCCAGCAGGCCGCGGGCCAGCAGCTCCTCGATGGGGGAGCGGGCCGACTCGATGCGGACCTCGCGCCTGGCGTTCGGCACGCGGCCGGTGGGCGGGCCCCAGGCGAGCTGGTCGAGCGCCGCTCTGGCCTCGGGGGAGACCGAGCCGATCAGCTCGGCGGGATCGGTCAGCGCCGCCGCCAGGCGTTCCTTGCCCGTGCCCGTGGTGCCCGGCGCGACGTCGTCGGCCATCTCGGTCAGTTGCTCGGGTGCGTGGTGGCGGAACGCGTCGGCCGCGCTCGGGCCCAGGCCGGCCGGGTCGTCGAGCACCTTGCGGACGCCGGGACCGAGGTGGAGGGTGTCGTCGGGGCCGTACAGGAGGGCCAGCTCGCGCAGCCTGTCGAGGGCGGCGGTCAGCGCAGGCTCGGGGTCCGCGCCGCGTGCGCGCTTACCGCCGCGCTTGCCGTTGACCGCCTGGGCGTCGTCCGGATCGTCGGCGGCCAGGGCCGCGGCGATCAGGGCGCGCAGGGCGTCCTTCGACAGCGGCTCCTCGCGTACGGCCAGCGTCTCCACGACCGCCAGCGTGAACCGGTCGAGCCGGTCGAGCACCCTCGCTATGGCCGACGGGCTCGCCGCGCGGGACGCGAGACCTTCCAGGTGCGCGGGCACCGGAGTGATCAACTCGGGACGCGCGGAGACGAGCGCCCGTAGCTGTTCGTCGGTGCGCCCCCTGATCCACTCCGTGAACTCCATCGTTGCCATGGTATGTCCCCCCTGATTGAGGCAGCATTGCTAGGCGTGATAGAGCGCGCGGACCAGCTCGTGCTGAACTACGTCTCCAAGGCCGCCGACGCGGCTCACGGTGTGCTGCGCGCCGACCAGCGGCTCGACTTCGCCCGCCGGCTGCGCGCCAGGATCGAGACCGAGCGGGGCGGTAGCCAGGACGCGCGGCAGGTGGCGCGGGTGCTGGCCAGGTTCGGCGACCCGATGGACCTGGTCGAACGCGAGGCCCGCCGCCTCGCCGCCCCCACCCCCGCTGAGGCGGCGGAAAGCGCGACGCGGCAGCTGCCGGCCGTGGTGGACGAGCGGGAGGCGCCGCCCGGCGTGCGGGTCCATCGGCGGCTCGCCGAGGAGCATCTGGCGCAGGAGCGGGGGTACGGGCTGCCGTTCGCCGGGCTGCGCAGGGTGGCGATGGCGCGGGCCAACCCCATGGCCACCGGCGGCAGGGACGCCAGGACCATCGTCAAGGAGCATCCGCGCGACGCGGCCGCCATCGTGATCCTCGTGGCGGCCGCGCTGCTGGTGCCGTTCCACCTGGCGCCGCTGGCGATCTTCCCGGTGCCGGTCGTGGTGTGGGCGCTCGGCGCGGCGCCGGTGCTGTTCAGCGAGAGCTGGAACCTGCGCGACAAGCTGCTCGGCATCGGGGCCCCGATGCTCGGCTACTCCGCGGGCGGCGTGCTCGTCGGGGGCCTGCGGGTGGGCGTCGAGGCCGGGTGGCAGCCGTTCATCGAGCAGTTCTTCGACGTCAGCGGCACGATGTTCATGATCGGTACGGGGCTCGGCGTCGTCTGGCTGGCGTACCGGCTGCTCGCGCTGGACGAGCGTTAACTCACCGGGGCGGGGCTGGGCAGCAGGCCGAGCGCGAGGCGTACCCACGCGCTGACGAACTGGTCCTTCTCCGCGTGCCCCGGCAGCTCCCCGATCGTCTCCTGGAACAGCCGGTAGTGCACCACCGAGCCGCCCAGCACCGCCGCGATGCCCGTCCAGTCGAGCTCGGCGTCGCGGTATTCGGGCTGGGCGCGGAACCAGCTCACGATGGCGTCGAACATCGGCTGGAGCAGACCCTCGCGGACGACCTCGACCAGCTCGGGGAACTGGCTCAGGTCGCGGAAGAAGACCCGCGTCAGCTCCGACTCCTCGCGCACCTTCGCCAGGCCCGCGCGGCACACGTGCGCCAGGCGCTCCTCCAGGTCGACCGACGACTCCATGGCGCTCAGCTCCGCCAGGCTCTCGGCCACCTGGATCCTGGTCCGGCTGGCGTGCTCGTTGATGGCCGCGGCGAGGACCTCGTACTTGGACTTGAAGTGCCGGTAGAGCCCTCCTGCGCCGGGGGACAGCCCTGAGGCGGCCTCGATCTCGGCCACGGACGTGGCGGAGTAGCCCCGTTCCGCGAACAGCCGCAGGGCCTCGTCGACGATCCGCTCGCGGGTCGATCTGCTCATGTCTGTGCTGATACCTCCGTAAGGAGCGTAGTCGCTAATCAGCGGTACGCCGGATGAGGCCCGCCACCGCGGAGCCGATGATCAACCAGACGATCGCCGCGAGGCCGTAGTTGACGAGCGTCGTCCAGCGCGGGTCGGCGAACTGGAAGAGGTTGGCCAGGCCCAGGGACAGCGACGAGGCGAGCGTTTCGACGAACTGGTACCACACGTTGGCCGGGTTGGCCTTGAGCACCGTGAAGATCGCGTAAAGCAGGACGGACAGCGCGGCCACGCGGGCGGCCAGGCGTACCAGGGCGGCCAGGGCGGTCATCACGCGCCGCCACGGCGTCACGGCCTTCCCGCCGGGTCGGGCCGGGCGGTGCGGGCGGTGCGGGCGCGGCACGGCGGGTCCGCTCCCGGCGCGCGGGCGGCTCTCCGTGACGGCACCGCCCTTGACGGGGGACGCGACGAGCCGGTCTCCGGCGTGCGGCGGGTGGGGGGTGTCGGTCACGGCCGCTCCTCTCCGATAAGTAATTCCTTTCTTCCCATTCCCATGCTCCCAGAACAAGGCCCGTTACGGGCAGTAGGGGAGGGTTTGGCATCCTTCACGTGTGACGACTTCGGTGGGATTCGACCTTGACATGACATTGGCGGACACGCGGGAGGGCATCGCGGCCGTTTACGACGAGCTGGCCGTGCGATTGGGCGTGCCATTTGACAGTGCGGCGATCGTGGAACGGCTGGGGCCGCCGCTGGAGGTGGAGCTCGCCAACTGGTTGCCGCCCGAGGAGGTGCCCGCGGCGGCCGACCTCTATCGGGAGATATATCCGAAACTGGGAGTTCCGGTGCACACGGCCATGGCGGGCGCGTACGAGGCCATCGACGCCGTACGCCGGGGCGGCGGCCGGGTCATCGTCGTGAGCGGCAAGAACACCCGCGACGCCGCCGGCACCGTCAAGGCGCTGGGCCTGGCCGTGGACGAAGTGGTCGGCTCGCTTTTCGGAGCGGCCAAGGGATCGGCACTCGCGCGCTTCGGCGCGGCGGCTTATGTTGGTGACCATGTCGCGGACATCGAGGCGGCACGCGCGGGCGGCGCCGTGAGCGTGACAGTGGCGACCGGTCCTTACACGGTGGGAGAGCTGCGTGATCACGGAGCTGATGTGGCGCTGGGCGACCTGACCGAATTCACCGCCTGGTTCGCCGGCTGGCGTGATCATGGCGGTCCCATGTAATTATCGGGGATTTACCCGGTCGCCCTGGCGCTTCCCGGGGCATAACCTACTTCCATCCGTCCTTCTTTTCGACTGTTTGAACGAGGTCCTCCTGTGCCGAGTGGCAAGGTCAAGTGGTACGACGCCGACAAGGGATTCGGCTTCCTCACCCGCGACGACGGCGGTGAGGTCTTCGTGCATTCATCCGCACTGCCCGCTGACGCGGGGCCGCTCAAGCCGGGCCAGAAGGTCGAGTTCGGCGTGGCCGAGGGTCGCCGGGGCCAGCAGGCGCTGTCGGTCAGGATCCTGGAGCAGCCGCCGACGCTCGCCAAGGTCAAGCCCAAGGGCAAGCGGAAGAAGCCGGATGAGATGGTGGTCATCGTCGAGGATCTGATCAAGCTGCTCGACGGGGTCTCGACGTCGTACCAGCGCGGCAAGCACCCGGACGCGGCCCACGCCAAGAAGATCGCCCAGGTCCTCCGCGCCGTGGCCGACGACCTCGACGCCTGACCCCACCCGCCGGCGCACGTCTTCTGTGAGAGGACCCCCACGTCGTCCTCTCACAGCTCCTGCGTTGCTCCTCAGGGGCGGCACTGGTTCGGGACGGGGTGGTGTGTGCGCGTCCCCGCGAAGGTCAGGCGTTGGGGTTGGTCAGGGGTTTGGTGGGGTCCACCGGTTCAGGGCGTGACGGGGTTTCTGGTCGGGCGTGTTCGCGGTGGAGGCGGTCCCGCACCGCGCGTACGCGCCTGCGGCGGGTCACCAGGAGCCAGCCGAGGGCGGCCGTGAGCAGGACCGCGAGCGTGACCAGGCCGGCCGTGCTGCTCTGAGTCAGCGACAGCACCAGGCCCACCAGGCCACCGAACACCCATGCCAGCTGCAGCATCGCCTCCACCACGCCGAACGTCGACGACCGCACCTCCTCACCGATCTCCCGCTGCACGATCGCGTCGAGCGCCAGCTTGCCCAGCTCCTGCGCGAAGGCGGTGATGAGGGAGATCGCCAATGCCGCCCAGATGCCGAAGAAGACGGCGGCGGCGATGGTGGTGACGGCCGTGACGGCGAGCGTGACGAGCACGATGCCCTGCGGCGAACGATTACGGGTCCAGTTGGCGACGGCGGCGCCTGCCAGGCCGCCCAGCCCGGCGGCGCCCGCCAGCAGCGCGATCGTCTTCGTGACGTCGAAGAACGGGTCACCCGCCGCCGGGCCGCCGGCCGACAGCCACGGCACGGCCGCGTCCTGGACCAGGAAGAGCAGGAAGAACAGCAGGAAGCCGGAGAAGACGCGGATGGCCACGTTCGCCCAGACGGCCTCGGCGACGGTGGCCCCGACCTTGAGCAGCGTGCGCCAGCGCGGCGCGGCGCCCTCCTCCTCCAGGTCGGGCGAGTCGACGTGCCGCGGCAGGCGTACGGCGACGACCCCGAGCAGCAGGAACGCCACCATCGCGATCCGCAGCACCACCGCGCTGCCCAGCCACGCGGTCAGCCCAGCGCCGACCGGCACCGCGACCCCGGCCGAGACCAGCGTGAACAGCGCCACCCGCGCGTTCGCCGACACCAGCGTGATGTCGGCGGGCAGCACGGACGGCATGATCGCCGCCCGCGACACGTTGTACGCCTTCGACAGCACCAGCACGCCGAGCGCCCCGATGAACAGCGTGGGCAGGTCGCCGGGCCCCACGGCGGCGGCCATGGCGAAGCAGAGCAGGCCGCGGCCGAACAGCGTCCCGGCCATGACGTAACGCCGCCCCGACCTGAACCGGTCGAGTATCGGCCCCACGAACGGCGCCAGCAGCGCGAACGGCAGCATCGTGATGACCAGGTAGAGGGCGACGGAGCCGCGGGCCTCACCGACGGGCACCCCGAAGAACACCGTGCTGGCCAGCGCGACGGTGACGAGCGCGTCACCGGCGCTGTTGCCCGCCGACAGCTCGATCAGCCGGCCCAGCCCGGTGCGGCCCGCGCCGTTGGCATAGGTGAGCCGCCGGGTGGCCCGCCCGACCTTCCTCGCACCCGCGGCCGTGGCCTTTCCCGCCCGTGCGGTGCCGGTCGCGGTGGCCTTGGTCGCGCGCGCCGTCGCACGTCCCGCGTCGGCGGCGCCACGCGCCACCCGCCGCGAGATCTCGCGTGCTCGCTCCCAGCCACCCTCCACGCCTACCAGTCTTACCCGAATCCCTCCGCGATCTCAGCGCGGGTCCGCCCCTGGACATCAGCCCTTTTCCCACCGCCGAGAACCAGCCCAGGAGAAGGCCGGATCCGCCGGCGCCGGCCAAGGGTCACGACCTGCGGGACGGCCGCCGGAGGGCCGAGCACCGGAGGGCCGAGGGGTGGGGAACGGGTGGGGGAATTGGGGGCGGGATGCGCGGTTGTGGGTCCCGCGGGTCGCTCGATGGGTGAGAATGAAGTGTGAGCGAACAGCACCTTTCGGCGGAGGCGGGCCGATGAGCCGCACCAGGGCCCGTGTCTCCGCTCCCGACCAGGCCTGTGTCGCCGCCGTCGATCTGGCGCGCGCCGCGGCCGAGGAGCTGGCGCGGCCGGGCGAGCCCGGTGAGCACCTCGGCTACGAGAGCGAAGGCGACCGGATCGTCACCCACTACTTCGCCTGCCAGGATCGCGCCTATCGCGGCTGGCGGTGGGCCGTCACCGTCACGCGCGCGTCGCGGGCGAAGAAGGTGACGGTCAGCGAGGCGGTCCTGCTCCCCGGCACCGGCGCGCTGCTGGCGCCCGAGTGGCTGCCGTGGAGCGAGCGGTTGCGCCCCGGCGACCTCGGGGTGGGCGATCTGCTGCCGACCGCCGACGACGACGACAGGCTGGCGCCGGGTTTCACCGAGACCGACGACGACGCCGAGCATCAGGCGGTTTTCGAGTACGGCCTGGGCCGGGCACGTGTGCTCTCGGCCATCGGCAAGGACCGGGTTGCCAGACGCTGGCACTCGGGCGAGCACGGGCCGCACACGCCGATCGCACACGCCGCTCCCGCGCAGTGCTCCACCTGCGGCTTCTACTGGCTGCTCGCGGGTGGGCTGCGGCAGATGTTCGGAGTCTGCACTAACGAATACGCACCCGACGATGGCAAGGTCGTCGCCGCCGACCACGGCTGCGGCGCCCACTCGGAGGCCGCCGTGTCGCCGCCGCCGGTCGAGCAGGCGATCCCGATCCTCGACGACCTGGGCTACGACCTCATGGAGGAGGAGGCGGGCTCGGTCGACGAGTCGGCTTCCGAAGAGCTCGGCCATTCCTGATCGTGAGTGTCGGTGCGGGCCGCTAACCTACGGTGGCCCCCAACCCTCTCTACCAGGATCGTGATCGATGAGCGACACCTACGGCACTGACCGGATGCGCGCGGCCGTCCTGTCCGCGTGGACGGCCTCGCCTGCCCGGTTCCGCGAGGACGCCAACGCGGAGGAGGACTTCGCGCTCGGCGGTTACCGCGACCGGCTGATCGTCGAGCTGGCCCAGAACGCGGCCGACGCGGCGCTGCGGGCGGGCGTGCCGGGCGTGCTGCGGCTGACGTTGCGCGGCGAGGTGCTGACGGCCGCCAACACCGGCGCGCCGCTCGACGCCACCGGCGTGGAGAGCCTGTCCACGCTGCGCGCCTCGGGCAAGCGTGACGAGGCCGGGGCGGCGGGCAGGTTCGGTGTCGGGTTCGCGGCGGTGGTGTCGGTCTGCGACGCGCCGTCGATCGGCTCGCGCGGCCACGGCGCGGTCCGCTGGTCCCGTACGGAGACCGCGGCGCTGGTGGCCGACATCCCGGCGCTGGCGGGCGAGCTGGCCAGCCGCGGCGGTCACGTGCCGCTGCTGCGGCTGCCGTTCGACGAGCCGCCGTTCGTCGACATCCCCGAGGGCTTCGACACCCTCGTACGCCTGCCGCTGCGCGACCACGCGAGCGTCGAGGCGGTCCGCGCGATGCTGGCCGAGACCAGCCCCGCGCTGCTGCTCGGCCTGCCCGCGCTGGAGCGCATCGAGATCGAGCTCGACGGCGAGATGCGCACGGTGGCGGCCGAGGGCTGGCACGTCGTGTCGGAGTCGGGCGAGTTCACCCAGGAAGAGGTCGCGAGGCTGTTCGCCGACCGGCCCACCGAGGAGCGGGCCCGCCCCTTCTGGTCGCTGCGCTGGGCCGTCCCGGTCACCGGCACGGGCGAGCCCGGCGCGCTGCCCGCCATCGTGCCGCCCGTGGTGCACGCGCCGACCCCCAGCGACGAGCCGATCGACCTGCCCGCGCTGCTGATCGCGTCGTTCCCGATGGCCACCGACCGGCGCCACGTCGCCAAGGGGCCGCTGACCGACTTCCTGGTCGAGCGGGTCGCCGACGCCTACGTACGCCTGCTGCGCGAGCTGCCCCGCACGTCCAGGCTGCTCGACCTCGTGCCGTCGCTGATGGGCAAGGGCGAGCTCGACGCCCGCATCCGCAGGGCGGTGCTGCGGCGGCTGCCCGCCACGCCGCTGCTGCCCGCGCTGTCGGCGCCCGCGCCCGTCGTGCAGACCCCGTCGTTCGCCGACGAGCGGGTCTACGAGCCCGACGCCGAGTGGCGGGTCGAGCATCCCGTGCCCGAGCCCGAGGGCGACGGCTGGGTGGTGGCCGGCCGCGAGGCCGCCGTGGTGCCCGGCGCGTCCGCCGAGTTCCTGGCGGCGATCGCCGGTTTCGTGCCCGGCCTGCTGCCCGCCGGCTGGAACGCCCGCCACCCCGCCATGGCGGCGCTCGGCGTGCGCAGGGTCGAGCTGGCCGACGTCGTCGACCTGCTGTCGGGCGAGGCCGTGGAGGGGCGCGAGCCGTCGTGGTGGCGTTCGCTCTATGAGGTGCTGCCGGCCGACGACCCCGAGTCGCTGGGCGCGCTGCCCGTGCCGCTGACCGACGGGCGGCTCGTACGCGGCCCGCGCGGCACCCTCATCCTGACCGACGGTGGCGCCGAGCTCGACCTGACGCCGCTCGGGCTGCGCATCGTGCACCCCGAGGCGGCCCACCCGGCGCTGCTGAGGCTCGGCGCGGCCGAGGCGACGCCCCGCACGGTGCTCGACGACCCGCTGACCAAGGCCGCGGTCTCCCAGTCGCTCGACAGCCCCGACCCCGAGCCGGTGGCGAAGGCCGTGCTGTCGCTGGTCGAGGCGTCGGGGCTGGCGCCCGGCGAGGCGCCGTGGCTGGCCGAGCTGGCGCTGCGCGGCAGCGACGGCGACCTCTATCCGGCGGGCGAGCTGATGCTGGCCGACGGGGCGCTGGCCGGGCTGCTTGAGCCCGACACGCATCTCGGGGTGGCGGCGTCGGAGCTGGAGGAGACCTACGGGCCGCGGGTGCTGGCGGCGGCGGGCGTGCTCGACGGGTTCGCGGTCGTCCACGACGCCGACGTGCTGCTCGACCCCGACGACTGCGACCACGACCTCGACGGCGAGGCCGACTGGCTCGACCACGTGCTCGACCTGCTGCCCGACCTCGACGTGCCGCCGCTGGTGCCCGAGTTCGTGGCCGTGCGCGACCTTGAGCTGGTGGCCGACTGGCCGGCCGCGCTGCGGCTGCTGACCACGCCGCCGCTGCGGGCCGCGCTGCATCCGCTGCGGGTCGAGGGCGTCGAGGTGCCGTCCTACACGGCGTGGTGGCTGGCCAACCGTCCGGTGCTCGGCGGGCGCAAGCCTTCGGAGCTGCGGCTGCCCGGCGCCGACCCGCTGTTGCAGGGCCTCTACGCCGACGCGCCCACCGGGCTCGACGAGGCGGCGCTGTCCATGCTCGGCGTCCGTACGACGCTGCCCGACCTGCTGGCCTCCCACGGCGGGCCCGAAGAGCTGCTCGACCTGATGGCCGACGAGTCGATCGAGGTCGATCGGGCGCAGCTGCGGTCGCTGTGGGTGGCGCTCGCCGCCGTCGATCCTTCGCGGGTGGCGCCGCCCGCGCGGGTGCGTGCCGTGCTGCGCGGGGCCATCGTGGTGGCCTCGGCCGACGACGCCGTCGTGGTGGAGGCGCCCGACCTGCTCCAGCTCGTCTCCGATCGGCCGCTGGTGCTGGCCCCGTACGATCTGGCCGAGGCGCTGTCCGAGCTGCTCGACCTGCCGCTCGCCGGTGAGCTGACCTCCGGTGAGGTCACCTCGGAGGGGGTGACGCGGCCGGTGCCCGCCGAGGTGCGCTCGTTGCTGCCCACGGCGCCCGAGACGTATGTCGAGCACGAGAAGCTGCTCGTGGACGGTGTGGAGTGCGCGTGGCGGTTCTTCGAGGGGTCGGTGCACTGCACCGGGGTCGATGGGCTGGCCAGGGGGCTGGCGTGGGCCACCGGGCAGTGGAACGACCGGCTCGCGGTGGCGGCGCTCCTGCGTGATCCGGCGGCGGTGCCGCTGCTGCTTGCCGAGGCCGATCTGTCCTGATGGTCATCCCGTCGTCGTCAGGGCGCGGCGGTCCAGCAGCGGCCTGACGACAGCCGGTGAGAGCCGCGTCAAGGCGGCGGCCTTTCGCGCTCGCACCCGCCCCGTCTGAGCGGCGGCCCCGAGGAGCTGAGGCGCCGCCGACGTGAGGGGTCAGGCGGGGCAGGTGGCGCCCTTGTCCGGGAGTTCGCCGTCCAGCAGGTACGCGTCCACCAGGCCCATCACGCACTGGCTGCCGCTCAGGTACGCGCCGTGGCCCTCGCCCTCGTACGTGACCAGGACCCCGGTCTTGAGCTGGGCGGTGAGTTCGGTGGCCCACTCGTACGGCGTGGCGGGGTCGCCCTTGCCGCCGACGACCACGATGGGCGCCGAGCCGGTGGCGTCGATGCGCTTGGCCTCGTCGTCGCCCGGCACCGGCCAGTGGGCGCACGCCGAGGAGGAGCCCTCCACCGACAGGATCGGGAAGATCTTGCGGATCTTGGTCTCCATCCGCGCGACGTCGGCCGCGGTGGGCCGCTCGCTGTTGTCGGCGCAGTTGATGGCCATCAGGCTGCTCATGGACGTGTTGTACGTCCCGTCGGCCCGCCGCCCGGTGTAGGCGTCGGCCAGGGCGAGCAGCATGGTGCCGTCGCCCTTGCGCGCCGCGGCGACGGACTGCTCCAGCACCGGCCAGCTCTGCTTGGCGTACAGCGGGGTGATGACGGCGAGCTGCGCCAGCCCGTACGTCAGCTCGCGCTCACCCACCTTGATGGGCTTGGTCTTGAGCTGTTCGAGCAGGTCCAGGACGTTCTTCTCGACGTTGGCCGGGGACGCGCCGATCTCGCAGCTCTGGGCGACGCAGTCCGCGGCGAACGCCTCGAAGGCGGCGTCGAACCCGCCCGCCTGGATGACCGCCCGCTCCTCGAAGGTCACCGTGGGGTCGAAGGCGCTGTCGAGGACGAAGCGGCCGACGTTCTTCGGGAAATGGGTGGCGTAGACGGCGCCGAGGTGGGTGCCGTAGGAGAAGCCGAGGTAGTTGAGCTTGTCGTCGCCCAGCGCGACGCGCATCTGGTCGAGGTCCTTGGCCGCGTTCACGGTGCCGACGTGCGGCAGCACCTTGCCGGAGTCCTTCTCGCACGCGGCGGCGAACTCGGCGGCCAGTTTGTCCTGGTCCTCGCCGTGGCCGGCGGCGAGCAGCTTCTCGACGGTGCCGCCGCAGCGGACGCCGGCGCTGCGGTCCACGCCGCGCGGGTCGAAGCTGACCAGGTCGTAGCGGGTGCCGAGCTTGGTGAACGCGGCGGAGGCGGTGGCGAGGGTGTCCACGCCGGAGGCGCCGGGGCCGCCGAAGTTGAACACGAGCGAGCCGAGGCGCTCGCCGGTGGCCTTGACACGGATGAGCGCGAGGTCGATCTTCTCGCCGTCCGGCTTGGCGTAGTCGAGGGGGACCGGCAGCTTGGCGCACTCGACGCCGGGGCCGGGCGTGGCGGGCTTGCCGTCGGCGCCCATGAGGTCGGTGCAGGCGCCCCACGCGATGGAGCCCTGGTCACTGCTGCTCGGCACGGGGGTCGCGCTGGGCGGGGCAGGGGAGCCGCCGCTGCCGCAGGCGGTGAGGAACGCCGCTCCCAGCAGGAGCGTCACGATCGGCTTCTTCATGCCGTCCAGCATGGTTCGACAGCTATATGCCGATGTAGTGGGTGAAAACACCACTTCCGGATGACTTCGAGGATCAGCCGGAGATGACGAATGTCAGTCGCGGCCGGGACGGCGGACGAACCAGATGCCGAACAGCCCGAACGCGACGCCGGTCACGCAGGTCCAGATCCACCACGTGCTCTCCGGGCCGGGACGGAAGATCAGCAGCGCCACGAGAGCGAGCGCCCACAGGCCGGTGCCGACGGCGACGGCGGCCGTGTCGTTCGTTTTGATGGGCGGCGGGTCGGGATGCCACTGCTTGTCCACGTATCCAGCCTAGCTTCCAATAGGGTCTCGATCTCATCACTGGCTCTTTTCGCAGCTCATCCCTGCTGTCACTCTTCGCGTCGTGAGTGACACTCGTACGGCTATCGACCGTTTCTTCCAGATCTCTGAACGAGGCTCGACGATCTCCCGTGAAGTACGGGGCGGTCTGGCCACGTTCTTCACCATGGCGTACATCGTGGTGCTGAATCCCCTCATCATCGGCACCGGCAAGGACGTCACCGGTGAGTACATCGGTGATGGTTCCGCGCCCAACGTGGCCTTGGTCGCCGCGGGCACGGCGTTCGTGGCGGGCGTGCTGACCATCCTCATGGGCGTCGTCGGCAAGGTGCCGTTCGCCATGGCGGCCGGGCTGGGCCTGAACGCCTTCGTGACGTTCACCATCGCCTCCGTCATGACCTGGGAGGAGGCCATGGGCCTGGTCTTCCTCGAGGGCATCATCATCACGATCCTGGTGCTCACCGGGCTGCGGACGGCGATCTTCCACGCCATCCCGGCCCCGTTGAAGACCGCGATCAGCGTGGGCATCGGCCTGTTCATCGCGCTGATCGGCTTCGTGGACGCCGGGTTCGTGCGCAGGGCCGCGGGCACGCCGCTGGAGCTGGGCATCGGCGGCAACCTCACCTCGTGGCCGATCCTCGTCTTCATCATCGGCCTGCTCGCCACGGCCGCCCTGGTGGCCCGCAAGGTCAAGGGCGCGATCCTCATCGGCATCGTCGGCACCACCGTCCTCGCGATCATCGTGGAGGCGATCGCCAAGGCCGGCGCCTTCTCGCCGGAGAACCCCGGCGGCTGGCAGCTCAACCGCCCCTCCGTGCCCGAGCAGATCTTCGGCTTCCACAACCCGCTCACGCTGTTCACCGAGTTCGACCCGTTCGGTGGCTTCGTCCGCATCGATGTGCTGCTGGCGGGCTTGTTCGTGTTCACCCTGCTCATCACGGACTTCTTCGACACCATGGGCACGATGGTCGGCGTCGGCCGCCAGGCGGGGCTGGTGCAGGAGGACGGCACGCTGCCGCGTACCCAGCAGATCCTGCTCGTCGACTCGATCGGCGCGGCGGCCGGCGGCGCGGGCTCGGTCTCCTCGAACACCACCTACATCGAGTCGGCGTCGGGTGTCGCCGAGGGCGCCCGCACCGGGCTGGCCAGCGTGGTGACCGGCGCGCTGTTCCTCGTCGCCATCTTCTTCGCGCCGCTCGTCACGGTCGTCCCGTACGAGGCCGCCGCCCCGGCGCTGGTGCTGGTGGGCTTCATGATGATGACCGCCGTCCGCGACATCGACTGGAACGACTTCGAGCTCGCCATCCCGGCGTTCCTCACCATCGTCATCATGCCGTTCACGTACTCGGTGTCGAACGGCATCGGCGCGGGCTTCATCACGTACGTGCTGATCAAGGTGGTTCGCGGCAAGGGCCGCGAGCTGCACCCGCTGCTGTGGATCGTGGCCGTGCTGTTCGCGCTCTACTTCGCGATCGGCCCGATCAGGGCGCTGCTCGGCATCTGACGGCCCGAGGAGGCCGTACGGACCTGTAGAAAGAGGGCTCGGGAGCCGCTCCGCGCACGCGGGGCGGCTCCCGGGTATCAAGGGGACAGAAGACCTTGATTCGGGAAATATCCTGCCATGCCGTATAGTTAGCAAAGGTAATGACTCATGCTAACCAACACCAAGCCCAAGATGGACCTGCGCAGCGACGCAGGTCTCGCTTCAGCCCTGCGCGTTTCGCTCGCCAGGCTGAACCGAAGACTCCGACGACAGGCGGCGGCACACTCGCTGACGGCCACCCAGTTCGCGACACTCGCCGCGGTGCATCGGCATTCCGGGATAACCCCCGGCGAATTGGCCGAGCTCGAGAAGGTGCAGCCGCCCTCGATGACGCGCGTGATCGCCGCGCTCGAGGAACGCGGGCTGGTCTCGCGCACCCCGCATCCGACCGACCGGCGCCAGGTGACCGTCTCGGTGACCGAGGCCGCAGAGAAGCTGCTGAAGGAGGAACGCCGCCGCAAGGAGGCGTGGCTGGCGCAGCGGTTGAAGGAGCTGTCGCCGGAGGAGAGGTCGATCCTCAGGCAGGCGGCGCCGATTCTGGAGAAGCTCAGCCAGATCTAGAGCCTGAAGAACCCAGGACCGGGATGTTCCGGTCTCTCAAGGTTCGCAACTACCGCATGTTCGCAGCCGGGGGCGCCGTCTCCAACGTGGGCACCTGGCTGCAGCGCACCGCCCAGGACTGGCTGGTCCTCGACCTGACCCACGGCAGCGCCTCCGCACTCGGCACGGCCACCGCCCTGCAGTTCCTGCCGATGCTGCTGTTCGGCATGTTCGGCGGCGTGCTCGCCGACCGCTACCCGAAGCGGCCCATCCTCATCGGAGCCCAGACCCTCATGGCCGGGCTCGCGCTGACCATCGGCATCCTGACGATGACGGGCAGTGCCCAGGTGTGGCACGTGTACGTGATGGCGTTCCTGCTCGGCATGATCTCCTGCGTGGAGGTGCCGACCCGGCAGGCGTTCGTGGTCGAGATGGTCGGCCGCGCCGACCTGCCCAACGCGATCGCGCTCAACAGCTCCATCTTCAACCTGGCGCGCGTGGTCGGGCCGGCCCTGGCCGGTGTGCTGATCTACGTGCTGGGCGGCACCGGGCCGATCTTCCTGATCAACGCGCTGACCTTCGGCGGCGTGATCTCCAGCCTGGTCTTCATGCGTAAGTCCGAGCTCAACCTGTCCCAGCCCGTCCCCAGGGCCAAGGGGCAGCTGCGCGAGGGGCTGCGCTACGTGCTCCAGCACGAGGAGATCCTCATGCCGGTGCTGCTGATCGCGTTCGTGTCGATGTTCTCGCAGTCGTTCTCGATGTCGATCGCGCTCATGGCCCGCGAAGTGTTCGGGGCGGGGGCGTCCTCGTTCGGGCTGGCCTCCAGCATGTTCGCGGTCGGCGCGCTCGCCGGCGCCCTGCTGGCCGCGCGGCGGGCCAGGCTGTCGCGCAAGGTGCTGTTCGCGGGGGCGATCGGATTCGGGCTGTTCCAGATCGCCACGGCCGTCGCGCCGTTCTACCCGATCTACCTGCTGCTGCTGGTGCCGACCGGGATCGCGTTGATCACCATCAACACGGCCGCGAACGCCAGCGTGCAGATCGCCACCTCGCCCGAGATGCGGGGCCGCGTGATGGGCATCTACATGCTCGTCTTCACCGGCGGGGCGCCGCTGGGCGCGCCGCTGATCGGCTGGCTGTCCGAGATCGGCGGGCCGCGGATGGGCGTGCTGCTCTCCGGCGTGCTGGTCCTCGTCGGCACCGGGGCGGCCGTCCTGATGACCCGCCTCATCACCACTCGGGTGGAGAGGTCGGCGCTAGCGATGGCATGAGTCATTTCCGCCGTCATCGTGGGGGAAGCGGGCGTCCGTACGCGGGGGCCCGCTTCGTTCTGTACGGGGGAGCAGAGCCCAGACGACGCGCTCACCCACGCGCGTGACGTCCGTGCCCCAGCAGCCGCCCGTGAGGTCGTGCACCAGCCACAGGCCCCGGCCCCGCGTGTCCTCCGGAGCCGGCGAGCGCGGCAGCGGCACGGCTCCGCCTCCGCCCGGGTCGATGACGGCGAGCCGCCAGTAGTCGCGTCCGCCCTCGCGGACGGGGAGCAGGCTCAGCCGCACCCAGCGGCCGCCGCCGTGCTCCAGCGCGTTGGTCACCAGCTCGGACGTGATGAGCTGCAGGTCCTCCAGCGCCGGATGATCTCGCAACCACCCGTGCACCTCGCGCCGCGCCAACGCGGGCAGCCGTCTCGGGTCGTCCAGCTCTGCGATCAGCCAGACCTTGAAGCTCGTGTACGCTAGCGCTCTTTGCATGGTCACCTCGGCCCGTCACAGGGGTACACCCCCGATCCGGCTCGTACGCGGAATCTCCCCAGCATGAGCTTTTCGCCAGCCCGCAGGGGGTGAGAGCGGACCTACAGTTCCCTTACAGTTAGTAGGCCAGCACGCTGCGTGTCCGAGGAGCACGAGATGGCAGCTGAGGGGGACGATCCGGGCCGGGAGGCGTGGAAGGAGTTCGCCAGGCGGCAGCGCAGGTTCCGCAGGGGCCGGGGCCTGAGCCAGGAGCGCCTCGCGAGCCTGCTGCCCTACAGCGAGAGCGCCGTCGGCCATGTCGAGCGCCTCATGCGCAAGCCGACCGGCGACTACACCCGCGCGGTGGAGAAGGCGCTCGGTCTCGACGGCCAGCTCATGGAGCTGGTGCCGGTCATCCAGGGGCACACCATGGCCCCGAAGTGGTTCAGGGAGTGGCCGCGCGTCGAGACGTCGGCGCACACGATCAGGACGTGGGAGCCGATGCTGATCCCCGGCCTGCTGCAGACGGAGGACTACGCCACTCAGGTGTTCCTGGGGGAGCCGGGGGTCGCCGAGGCGGGCATGCGGCAGGCCGTCCGGTTCCGCATGCACCGGCAGGCCGTCTTCGCCCGCCCCCGCCCGCCGCTCTACTCGGCCCTCATCGACGAGAGCGTCCTGCGCCGCCAGGTCGGCGGGCGGGAGGTCATGCGGGCGCAGCTGGGCAAGATCCTCGACGTCCTGCGGCCCCCGTACGTCACCGTGCGGATCGTGCCGCTCTCAGCAGGGCTGACGACCGGCTGCCTCGGCGCGTTCGAGGTGGCGACGCTCCTCGACGGGGGCGTGGACCACGCGTACTTGGAAAGTGCGGAGGAAGGGCGTGTGACCAATCGCGCCGAGACCGTACAAGCGCTTATCGTGCGGTGGGAGATCCTGTCCAGCGTGGCGTACCCGCTGGACAGGAGCCGGGAAACGATTTCTGAGGTGATGGCGAGCTATGCCTGAAACAGTCGGATTGACCGTTGGCGTGTGGACGAAGGCCAAGGCGTCGGGCGGAAACGGTGGGAGTTGCGTCGAGGTGATGCGCGGAGCGGACGACAGCGTCCTGGTGCGCGACACCAAGGACCACGGGAAGGGGCCCGTCCTGACGTTCCGGCGGGACGAGTGGCGGGCCTTCCTGGACGGCGCGTCGAAGGGGGAGTTCGACCTCTCCTGACAGCGCTGCCGTCCTCGTCCATAGGGTGAGCGACCACGGAGGCGCCGCGAACGGTCAGCGGGCGAGCAGTGCCCAGACGACGCGTTCGCCCACACGGGTGCGGCCCGTGCCCCAGCAGCCGCCGGTCAGGCCGTCCACGAGCCACAGGCCGCGCCCGCGTGGCTCGTCCGGGCCCGGTATGCGGGGCAGGGGGACGGCTCCGGGCCTGCCGGGGTCGATGACGGCGAGCCGCCAGTAGCTTCGTTCCCCCTCCTGTACGGGGAGCAGGCTCATCCGCACCCAGGGGCCGCGTCCGTGCTCCAAAGCGTTGGCCACCAGCTCGGAGGCGACGAGCTGCAGGTCCTCCAGCGCCGGATGGTCCCGCACCCACCCGTGCAGTGCGCTCCGCGCCAGCGCGGGCAGCCGCCTCGGGTCGTCCAGCTCGTCGATCAGCCAGACCTTGAAGCTCGTGTACGGGCGTTCGGGCACGATCGCTCGGATCATGGGCTCTCACCACCTGTCTCGGCAAGGGGCGAACGGCCTACACGCAAGATCGCGCATGTCATTTCACTCGCAGCAATTTGAGTAAAATGTCGGATTGCCGTCTGGCGCCCTTCTGTCAATGGCTTCAGAGTGCCGGTGAACCAGGGGAAAATGCACGCCGGATAAGGGGACAATCGCTCGACATAAAGCCCCACGGATTGTGCTCCTGTGTGCTTACATTGTGAGCGAACGTCGTCGGATTCCCTCCGCCCCCCTGGAGCCCGTCGTGGCGAACAATCTCGACCCCCGTCTGTCGCCTGCCGAACGATTCGGCCGTGAGCTGGCGCGATGCCGCAAGGAGAAGGGGCTGTCCCAGCGACGGCTGGCTGAGCGCCTACGGTGCTCACCGTCTCTCGTAGGACATATCGAAACCGGTAGCCGAAATCCGCAGCTTGATTTCGCCGAAGTCTGCGACCAGATCTTCGAACTGCCGGAGAAGGACTACTTCGTCCGGCTATGTCGGCGCATTCATCAATTTCCTTCCGGTCCGGGATGGTACTTGCGGTGGCTGGAGGAGATCGAGCCCAGCGCGGTGACCCTTCGCACCTGGGACCCGCTTCTCGTGCCCGGCCTGCTCCAGACCCACGACTACGCCAGGGCCGTGTTCCGCGGGCATATGGCCATGCCGGAGCCGGAGGTCGAAGAACAGGTCGCCGCGCGGATGGAGCGGCAGGCGATCCTCGCCAGAGAGTCCCCGCCCACCTTGTGGGTGCTCATCGACGAAGGGATCCTTGAGCGTCCCATCGGCGGCCCCGACATCATGGTCGGCCAGCTCGCCCACCTGGCCACCGTCGCGCTCCGCCACAACGTGACGGTGCAAATAGTGCCCATCGACAATCCCTGCACAGACGGTCTGATGTCCAGCTTCGTCATTGCGGAGCTGCCCACCTCACCGACGACCGTTTCCGTGGACTCGGCGGGAAAAGGCGAGGTATCGGCGGAACATGATCTTGTCTCGCTGATCTGGGGCCGCTATGACAGACTGAGGGCGGAGGCGTACCGTCCAGGCGAATCGCTCGCGATGATGAAGAAAGCGGCAGACCGATGGAGCGCAAAGATCTGAAGGCTACGGACCTCGCCGAGGCTGTATGGAAGAAGAGCTCCCTCAGCGGCAACAACGGCGGTAATTGCGTTGAGGTCGCCACCAATCTTCCCGGCATGATCGCCGTTCGGGACAGCAAGAATCCGGCCGGCTCAGCGCTCGTCTTCACGCCGGACGAGTGGCGGGCCTTCCTCGGTGGGGTCAGGCTCGGCGAGTTCGACCGGTAGCTCCGGCTGCGGCATGGTCCGCTTCTCCTGCCTCGGCGTCGTTCGGCAGGATGAGGAGCATGAGGTTGTTCGCGGCGGTGGTGCCGCCCGATGCGGTGCTGGACGAGGTCGCCGAGGCCATCAAGCCCTTCGTCGGGCAGGTGCCCGGCCTGCGGTGGCCCGACCGGGAGTTCTGGCACATCACGCTCGGGTTCTTCGGCGAGGTGCCCGAGCGGGTGCTGCCGGAGCTGGAAGTGCGTCTCGCTCGCGCCGTACGCCGGCATTCCGCCCCTGAGCTGGCCTTCGACGGGTTCGGGGCCTTCTCGTCCGTACGCCGTGCGCGCGTCTTCTGGGCGGGCCTCACCGGCGACTCCATGGTCAGGCTGGCCGACTCCGTCAAGGCGGGAGCGCGGCGGGCCGGGGCCGTACAGACGGATGAGAAACGCTTCCATCCGCACCTCACGCTGGCCCGCGCCAAGACGGAGACCGATCTCCGGCCGCTGGTCGAGGCCCTCTCCGGGTTCAGCGGGTCGCCGTGGCGGGCCGAGCGGGTGCGGCTCGTCCGCAGCCACACCGGAGCCCAGATGAGGTACGAGTCACTCGCCGAATGGGCGCTGGCACCCGCTGAGCAGAGCTAGGCTCCACGTCGTGGACCGTCCTCGCTCCTGGTTGCTGCCCGTCGTGCTGGGCCTGCTCCTGCTGATCGTCATCGTCGGAGCCGCACTCACCTGACCGCCTGACACGGGCCTGTGTCCGATGTGCGGCCCGCTCCTGCTCGCGGGGCCGCGTCGCCGGCCGCCACGGCGACGGACGGCGACGCGGTCGAGGTCTGCCAGAGGTCTACCAGGCGTAGTCCTCCGGGGCGGTGCGGTGGCCGGGGAAGATCTCGTCGAGGCGGGCCAGGGCGGCCTCGTCCAGGTCGATCTCCAGCGCCCGCAGGCTGCCCTCCAGCTGCGCCAGCGTGCGCGGGCCGATGATCGGGGCGGCGACCGCGCGCTGCTTGAGCAGCCAGGCCAGCGCCACGTTCGCCGGGTCCTCGTTCAGCTCGTCGCAGAACTTCTCGTACGCCTCGATCTTGTCGCGGTGCTTGTCGAGCTGCTTGACCATGTTCTCGGCGGCCGAGCGGCCCTTGTCGATCTTGCGCAGCACGCCGCCGAGCAGGCCGCCGGCCAGCGGGCTCCACGGGATCACGCCGAGCCCGTAGTCCTCGGCCGCGGGCAGCACCTCCAGCTCCGGCGCGCGGGTCAGGAGGTTGTAGTGGGTCTGCTCGCTGACCAGGCCCATGAAGTTGCGGCGGGCCGCGGTCTCCTGCGCCTTGGCGAGGTGCCAGCCGGCGAAGTTCGACGAACCCACGTAAATGATCTTGCCTTGCTGCCGCAGGACCTCCATGGCCTCCCAGAACTCGTCGAACGGCGTGAGCCTGTCGACGTGGTGGGCCTGGTAGATGTCGATGTAGTCGGTCTGCAGCCGCTTGAGCGAGGCGTCGGCGGCGCGGCGGATGTTGAGCGCCGACAGCCGGCGCTCGTTGGGCCAGTCGCCCATGTCGCCGTAGACCTTGGTCGCGATGACCGTACGCTCCCTGCGGCCCCCGCCCTGGGCGAACCACCGGCCCACGATGGTCTCGGTGATGCCCTCGCCCTTGACGCCGCCGTACACGTTGGCCGTGTCGAAGAAGTTCAGCCCCAGCTCGTGAGCCCGGTCCATGATGGCGAAGGAGTCTTCCTCCGTCGTGCGCGGGCCGAAGTTCATGGTGCCGAGGCAGAGCGGGCTCACGAGGAGACCGCTGCGTCCGAGTGTGACGTAATCCATGTCGTCCAACCCTAAAGACCTGGAGTGCACTCCAGGCCATACGCTCGACGGGTGAAATCCGCCGCGTCGCCCCCCGGACATCGGCTCGTGCTCACCCTGCTCCGCGCGGCGGTGCCGCTCTGCCTGGCGATGATCGCCGGCATGGTCGGCTCGCTGGTGGTGACCTCGGTGCTGGGGCAGCACGACACGGTGACGCTGGCCGCGTTCGCGGTGGTGACGGCCGTGCTCAACCCGGCGTCCGCGGCCGTGCAGGGGGCGCTGCGCGGGCTGGGGCCGTTCGTCGCGCCCTTCCGTGACGACCCGGCGGCGGCCGTGCCGGTGATCCGCGACGCGCGCTGGCTCAGCCTGGCGGCGGGCGCGCTGGGGGCGGTCGCGGTGGTCTGCGTGCCGCTGCTCGCCACCGTCACCGGGGTGCCGGACGAGGTGGTGGCAGAGATGGGGCTGCTGCCCTGGTTCCTCGCCGGATACGTGCTCATCTTCGCCTCCACCGGCGGCGCCAGCACCATCCTGGTCGCGCTCGGGCGCAACCGTAACGTGCTCTGGCCCACCCTGACCTACGGCATCGCGCTGGGCGGGCTCACCGCGCTGCTCGTGCCGTCGCTCGGGCTGACGGGGGTGGGCATCGCCTGGCTGGTGGGCGGCGTGACGTCGGCGGGGGTGGCGGCCTTCAACGTGCGCAGGGCCGTCGGCCGCCCGGTGGGGCAGAGCCGGCCGAGGCCGCGCGAGATCGTCAAGCTGGCCAGGGTCAGCCTTCCGCTGGCCGCGACCGTGCTGGTGAAGTTCGCGGTGCTGGGCGTGGTGACGTTCGCGGCGGGCACCACGAACACCCGCGACACCGCCGCCCACGCCGTGCTCACCACGCTGACGGGCCTGATCATGATGGTGTCACTTTCCATCGCGCAGGCCGCGGTGCCCGAGATCGCCCGCGCCCCCGACACCGCCGGGGCTCGGCGGGCCGGGCGCGTCGCGGCGCTGCTCGCCGTCTCGGGGACGCTCGTGGTCGCGGTGCTGCTGCTGGTGGCCGGGCAGCCGTTCATCGGGCTGTTCACCGACGATCCGTCCGTGCGGGAGCGGGCGCTGGGGCTGCTGCCGCTGATGCTGGTCTCCGCGGCGTTCGACGCGGCGCAGGCGGTGCGCGGGATGGGGCTGACGGCGCTCAAGCGGTCGTCGTCCAGCCTCGGGTACTTCGCGCTCGCGTACGGGCTGCTGCTCGTCTCCGTCGTCCCCGTGGCGCGGACCTGGGGCATCACCGGGTTGTGGGCCGCCATGACGGCGGCCAACGCGCTGCTGGTGGTGCTGCAGGGGCTGGGGTTCCACCGGCACAGCGCCCGCGTCGGCGCGGTCGCGGCCGCGTGAGCGGCCGGTGGGGCATGATGGCGGCGTGGGGGACTTCGTGATCAGACTGCTCGCCGTCGTGGCGGCGGCGTGCCTGCTGCCCGCCGCGCCCGCGCTGGCGGCGCCCGGCGACGACGGCATGGAGAGGCTGTTCACCTTCAAGGACGAGCGCATCACCGAGTCGAGCGGCCTCGCCGTCTCGCCCACCCACGACGGCGTCTACTACACCCACAACGACAGCGCCGCCGCGCCCGTCTTCTACGCGGTGGACGGCGGCGGGCGCACGCTCGCCACCTTCCAACTGCGCGGGGCCGAGGCGCGCGACTGGGAGGCCATGGCCGCCTCCAAGGACCCGGCGACCGGGCGGGGCGTGCTCTGGTTCGCCGACATCGGCGACAACCTCGACGGCGCCTGGCCGAACGTCTCCGTCTACAAGGTCATGGAGCCGCGCGACCTCACCGACGCCACGCTGCCCGCCGTCCGCTACCGCTTCCGGTACGCCGACGGGGCGCGCAACGCCGAGGGCATCATGGTCAACCCCAGGACCGGGCGGCTGTACGTCGTGTCCAAGGAGTTCGCCGGGTCGGTCTACGCCGCGCCCAAGAAGCTGCGCACCGACCGGGTCAACGTGCTGCGCAAGGTCACCGGCGCGCCCATCATGGCGACGGACGCCGCGTACGCGCCCGACGGCTCCTCGTACGTCGTCCGCACCTACTTCTCCGCCACCGTCTACAAGCCCTCGGGCGAGGTGCTGACCAGGGTGACGATGCCGGACCTGAAGCAGGCGGAGTCGATCGCGTACACGGCCGACGGCAAGGCGCTGCTCACCGGCAGCGAGGGGCCGCGCAGCCCGGTCTACCGGGTGCCGATCCCCGAGGCCGCCCAGCCCACGCCCACTCCGACCCCGACGCCCACCCCCTCGGAAACCGAGACCGAGACCGAGGAGAGCGCACAGGCCGCCGGCTCCGGTGGCCTGACCGGCACCGACGTCCTCATCTGGCTGGCCGCCGCCGTGCTCGCCATCGGCGTGATCACGTTCCTGGCCCGGCGCACCCGCTAGCGGCGCATGGTGGCGGTGAAGATGTCGCCGCGCAGCGCCCGCTCGACCACCTCGATCGAGCGCTGCAGCCGCACCAGCCGGGGCCCCTCCTCGCGGTAGGTGTCGAGCACGGCTTCGATGGCGTGGGGCGGCAGGTGGCCCTTGAGATCGACGGCGGCGGCGCGGTAGCCGGCGCGGGCGGCCTCGACGGCGGACCTGACGTGGTGGCGGGCCATCGCGGCCAGCGCCACGGGGTGCCGCCTGAGCACCTCGTACGCCCGGTAGTCGGGCGGCACCGCGTCGAGCAGCCAGGCCACGGCCGAGGTCTCCCAGTCGGGGACGCTAGGCGGACGGACCTCGGCAGGCCACTCCGGCGGCAGATACATGAGCCCATCGTACTCACGTTCGATTCCGGTCCACTTGGGTGGTTAGCATCCTGGTATGCGGCTTCATGTACGAGAGTTCGACGGGCCCGCGGAGCGCACCTTGCTGGTCATCCATGGCGGCCCCGACTGGGACCACAGTTACCTCGTGGAGCCGCTGAACAGGTTGGCCGGCGAGCATCGCCTGCTCTTCCCCGACCTGCGCGGGTGCGGCCGGTCTCCTGTCGCCGAGCCGCTCACTCCCGACGCGATGGTGGCCGATCTCGTCGAACTCATCGGCGCGTCACCGGTGGACGTGCTCGGCTTCTCCTATGGCGGTCTCATCGCCCAGCGGCTGGCCATTCAGGCTCCCGGCCTGGTCCGCCGCCTGATCGTGGCCTCCAGCAGCGTCCTGCCCGTGCCGGCGGACGCGTTCGAGGGATGGGAGGAGTACGAGCGCCGCAGCGCCGCGGTCGTTCTGGAGGAGGCAGGGCACATGGCGCACATTGATCAGCCAGAGGCGTGGCTGGATGCGGTCAGGCGATTCCTGGCCGCTGCCACATGATCCCCCGTGCCGGATATGGCGGTGACGGGCGGTAAGTCGGAAAATCGGCTTGTGACGGAGAAGATCGGGATCGTGGGCGCGGGCATCGTCGGGCTGGCGGTGGCGCGCGAGCTGGCCGGCGCCAGGGGCGCCGAGGTGACCGTGCTGGAGAAGGAGAGCCACGTCGGCGCCCACCAGACCGGGCACAACAGCGGCGTCGTCCACGCGGGCATCTACTACCCGCCCGGCTCGCTCAAGGCGCGGCTCTGCCGGGAGGGCGTGGCGCTGCTCAAGGAGTACTGCGCCGCGCACGACCTGCCGTACCAGGAGGTCGGCAAGCTGGTGGTGGCGAGCACGCGCGCCGAGCGGCCGCTGCTCGCGGCCCTGGCCGAGCGGGCGCGCGCGAACGGCGTGCCGGACATCGCCGAGCTGGACGGGCTCGCGCTGCGCGAGATCGAGCCGCACGCGGCCGGCGTCGGCGCGATCCACTCGCCGCACACCGCGATCTGCGACTTTCCCGCCGTCGCCCGCCGGCTCGCGCGGGACGTCGAGGAGCTGGGCGGGTCCGTACGCCTGAACGCCCCCGTCAGGGCCATCAGGGAACGCGCAGGCACGGTCGAGGTGGTGGCCGGGCGGCAGCGGCTGGCCTTCGACCGGCTGGTGGTCTGCGGCGGCCTGGGCACCGACGCGGTGGCCCGGATGGCGGGCGCGCCCGGCGAGGTGCGGATCGTGCCGTTCAGGGGCGAGTACTACGCGCTCAAGGGCGCCGCGCAGGACCTGGTGCGCGGCCTCATCTATCCGGTGCCCGATCCGCGCTACCCGTTCCTGGGCGTGCATCTGACGCGGCGGATCGGCGGGGGCGTGCTGGTGGGGCCGAACGCGGTGCTGGCGCTCGCGTACGAAGGCTACAAGTGGCGAAATTTCGGCAATTTCCGGCAAATTTTGGGTTGGCCGGGCACGCTGCGCATGGCGCGGACCCACTGGCGTACCGGCGTCAAAGAGGTCTACGGATCCCTCGTCAAGGGCGCCTTCCTGGAGGCCGCGCGCCGCTACGTCCCCGAACTCACGGCCGCCGACCTGGAAAGAGCGCGGGGCGGCGTCCGCGCCCAGGCCGTCGCGCGGGACGGCAGGCTCGTGGACGACTTCATCGTGGACGTGCACGGCCGCGTCGTCCTGGTCCGCAACGCGCCCTCACCCGCGGCCACGTCGAGCCTCGCGATCGCCCGGCACATTGCCGGAATTGTCCCAGCACTCGTCCGATGAGTGCATCCTTGGTACTGATGGAATCACGCCTGCTGATAGTCGAGGACGACCCCAACATCCTCGAGCTCCTCGCCGCGAGCCTGAGGTTCGCGGGTTTCGACGTGACCACGGCGAAGAGCGGCCACGACGCCGTCGCCGCCGTCCAACGACACCGCCCTGACCTCGTCGTGCTCGACGTCATGCTGCCCGACCTGGACGGTTTCGAGATCGTCAGGCGGATGCGCGGCGGCGGGCTGCACACGCCGGTGGTGTTCCTGACCGCGCGTGACGAGACCGAGGACAAGATCCGCGGGCTCACGATCGGCGGCGACGACTACGTCACCAAGCCGTTCAGCCTGGAGGAGGTGGTCGCGAGGATCCACGCCGTGCTGCGCCGGACGAGCGGGGACGCCCAGGCCGCGCCGCCCCGGCTGACGTTCGCCGACATCGAGCTGGACGAGGAGAGCCACGAGGTGTGGCGCGGCGGCACCGCCGTCGCGCTGTCGCCCACCGAGTTCAAGCTGCTGCGTTACTTCATGACGAACGCCGGCCGCGTCCTGTCCAAGCCGCAGATCCTCGACCACGTGTGGGACTACGACTTCCGCGGGGAGGTGGGCATCGTCGAGTCGTACGTGTCCGTGCTGCGCCGCAAGATCGACAACCGCAGCCCCCGGCTCATCCACACCCTGCGTGGCGTCGGATACGTCATGCGCCTGCCACCGAGCTCCTGATGCGCGGGCTGCCGCTGCGGATCAAGCTCATAGCGTCGATGCTGGCGCTGCTCGGCATGGGCATGTTCTTCATCGGCCTGGTGAGCGTCTCCGTCCTGCACGGTTACCTGCTCGACCGGGTGGACAGCCAGCTCCACCTGCTCAGCGCGCGCATGGAGAAGAAGGTCAGGAGCGACTGGCGCAAGGACAGGGAGACCCCCGATCGGCCGATCCTCATCGAGTCCGACGCGATCGCGCTGGTCAAGGAGCGCGACGCGGCGTTCGTCCCGATGCTGACCGACCGCGACGTGGACGCCAAGCCGAAGCCCGTGCTGTCGGCCGCGCCGGGCCGGGACCCCTACACCGCGCCCGCCGTGAGCGGTGACGGCGAGTGGCGGGTGCTGGAGACCGTGGGGCAGTGGCGCACGCTCGTCGTCGCGGTCGACCTCGAAGAGGTGGACGCCATCACCCGGCGGCTCGCTCTGATCGAGCTGCTCGGCGGCGGCGGGATCCTGCTCATCCTGGCCGTGGCCGGCGTCACGATCGTGCGGCACAGCTTGCGGCCGCTGGGCGAGATCGAGCGTACGGCCGAGGCCATCGCGGGCGGCGAGCTGGGCCGCAGGGTGCCCGACCTCGACCCGCGTACGGAGGTCGGCGGCCTGGCCAGGTCGCTCAACGGCATGCTGGCCCAGATCGAGGCCGCGTTCGTCGCCAGGTCGGCGTCGGAGGAGGCGGCCCGCCGCTCCGAGGACCGCATGCGGCAGTTCGTCGGCGACGCCTCCCACGAGCTGCGCACCCCGCTCACCTCGATCCGCGGCTTCGCCGAGTACGCCAGGCAGAACCCGCAGGCCGACACCACCGAGCTGATGCAGCGCGTGGAGAAGGCCGCGGGACGGATGAGCCTGCTGGTGGACGACCTGCTGCTGCTCGCCAGGGTGGACCAGCAGCGGCCGTTGCGGGTGCAGCCGGTGGACATGCTGGCGCTGGCCGCGGACGCCGTACAGGATGCCAGGATCATCGCCCCGGACCGGCAGATCAAGCTCGACGTGGTCGGCGGCGCGGCGCTGATCGTCTCCGGCGACGAGGTGCGGCTGCGCCAGGTCATCAGCAACCTCGTCACCAACGCCATCGTGCACACCGAGCCGGGCTCGCCGATCATCGTGCGGGCCGGCGGCACCACGGGCAGGGTGTTCGTCGAGGTCGTGGACAGCGGCCCAGGGCTGACTCCTGAGCAGGTCGAGCACGTCTTCGAGCGCTTCTACCGGGCCGACTCGGCCCGCTCGCGCCGCCGCTCCGCCGAGGACCGCGGCAGCGGGCTCGGCCTCGCCATCGTGCAGGCCCTCGTCGAGGCGCACGACGGCACGGTCACCGTGACCAGCTCGCCCGAGTCGGGCTCGAGCTTCCGCGTCGAACTCCCACTCGCCTTGGAGTGAGCGTTCAGCAAACCCTCAGCATGCTGCGTCACTCTAAGTAGGTGACGAATGCCGAGGCGTTGATCATGGTCGTGGACGACGAGCCCAGCATCAGGGACCTGCTCGCCGCCAGCCTGCGCTTCTCCGGGTTCGAGGTGCTGACCGCCGGCGACGGCGAGGAGGCCGTCGAGGTCGCCGTACGCGCCTCGCCCGACCTGGTGGTGCTCGACGTCATGCTGCCCGACCTCGACGGGTTCGAGGTGGCCAAGCGGATCGACGCGCCCGTGCTGTTCCTCACCGCGCGCGACGCCACCGAGGACAAGATCGCCGGGCTGCGGGTGGGCGACGACTACGTGACCAAGCCGTTCAGCCTGGAAGAGGTGCAGGCGCGCATCCGCGCCGTGCTGCGCCGCACGCGCGGCGACGCCGCGCCGGTCAGCAAGCTCAAGGTCGCCGACCTGGAGCTGGACGAGGACTCGCGCGAGGTGTGGCGGGCCGGCCGGCAGGTACGCCTGTCGCCGACCGAGTTCAAGCTGCTGCACTACTTCATGGTCAACGCCGGCCGGGTGGTGTCGAAGGCGCAGATCCTCGACCACGTCTGGAACTACGACTTCGGCGGCGACGCCGGAGTGGTCGAGTCGTACGTGTCGTATCTGCGGCGCAAGGTGGACGACGTCGAGCCGCGGCTCATCCACACGCTGCGCAGCGTTGGGTACGTGCTTAGGGAGCCGCCTGCGGGTTAGCGTGCAGGCATGGACCTGCTCGGCGCGCTCGAGTCGCTGCGGCGGCCACTGGACCGGGAGCTGTTCCCGCTGGCCGTCGGCGACGTGGCGGGCGAGCGGCGCGCGCTGCGCGACCTGACCGGACAGCTCGACGACTATCTGCTGCCGCGGCTGCGCTCGATCGACGCGCCGCTGCTCGCCGTCGTCGGCGGCTCCACGGGGGCAGGGAAGTCCACGCTGGTCAACTCGCTGGTCGGGGCCGACGTGGCCGAGCCTGGCGTGCTGCGGCCGACCACGCTGGTGCCGACGCTCGTCGTCAGCCCGGCCGACCGCTCCTGGTTCATGGGCCAGAACGTGCTGCCGGGGCTGTCCCGCGTCACCGGCGAGGGGCCCGGCGCGCTGCGCGTCGTCACCTCGCCCGCGCTCGGGGCCGGGCTCGCGCTGCTCGACGCGCCCGACATCGACTCCGTCGTGACCGCCAACCGGGAGCTGGCCGCCCAGCTGCTCGCCGCCGCCGACCTGTGGTTGTTCGTCACCACCGCCGCCCGGTACGCCGACGAGGTGCCGTGGAGCTTCCTGCGCTCGGCCCGCGAACGCAGCACCGCGCTCGCCGTCGTCCTCGACCGGGTGCCGCCCGAGGCGGTCGAGCCCGTCTCCCGCGACCTCGAACGGCTGCTGCGCGAGAACGGTCTCCAAGGCACCCGGCTGTTCACCGTGCCCGAGGCGGCGCTGCCCGACGAGAAGGCCCGGCTGCCCGTCGCCTCCGTCCGGCCCATCGCCGACTGGCTCACCGAGCTGGCCGCCGACGCCGCCCAGCGCTCCCTGGTCGTGCGGCAGACGCTCACCGGGGCACTCGACAGCCTGGCCACCCGGGTGCCGGCGCTGGCCGCCGCCGTCGAACGCCAGCAGGACGCCTTCGAGTCGCTGCGCGACATCGTCGAGGCCGCGTACGCGGGCGGCATGGCCGACTTCGACGCCGGCATGCGCGACGGGTCCCTGCTGCGGGGGGAGGTGCTGGCCCGGTGGCAGGACTTCATCGGCACCGGCGACCTCATGCGCTCCCTGGAGAGCCGCGTCGGGTGGCTGCGTGACCGGGTCGTCGGGTTCTTCACCGGGCGGGCGCCCGAGGTGCAGCTTCGCGACGCGCTGGAGAGCGGGGTCGAGGCGCTCATCAGGGGCTCTGCCGACGGCGCCGCGGAACGCGCCCTTGAGGGCTGGTCGGCCGCGCCGGGCGGTCCAGGGCTGCTCGAACGGCTCGGCGCCGTCGAGTCCGCCCGCCTCGGCCGGGCCTCCGCCGACCTCGCGCAGCGGGCCGAGGCGGCGGTGCGGGGATGGCAGGCGTACGTGCTGGACCTCGTCCGCGAGGAGGGCGCGGAACGGCGGACCGCCGCTCGCGTGGCCTCCTTCAGCGTGAACGGGGCCGGGCTCCTGCTCATGCTGGCCGTCTTCGCCTCCACCGGCGGGCTCACCGGGATCGAGGTGGGGATCGCGGGCGGCACGAGCGTGCTGTCCCAGAAGATCCTGGAGGCCGTCTTCGGCGACCAGGCCGTACGGACGCTCACCGTCCGCGCCCGCGAGGACCTGCGTGATCGCGTACGCGAGCTGCTGGCCGACGAAGCGGACCGCTTCCTCGACCTGCTGGACGCGGTCGAGCCGCCCCGCGACACCGCCGACGCGCTGCGCGCCGCCGCCCGCCGCATCCACGAGCACCGCACGGAGCTTCCGACCGCCGAACTCCCCACGTTGGGCGAGGCCCGGAGCGAGGGCGGGGAGGAGGCGTGAAGGTGTTGCGGCGTAAGGAGGGGCCGTCGCTGGACGTCCGGCTGGCCGCCCTGACCGAGGCGGCCGAGCTGGGGGCGGGGCGGTTGCCGGACGAGGTCGTGGCGGCGGCTCGGGAGGTGGCCGGGCGGGCCGGGGCGCGGCGGGAGCTGTCGCTTGAGCACACCGTGGTCGCCCTGGCCGGCGCCACCGGCAGCGGCAAGTCCTCGCTCTACAACGCCCTCGCAGGGCGGCGGCTCGCGGACGTCGGCGTCACCAGGCCCACGACCTCGACCGCCCAGGCCGCCCTGTGGGACGGCGACGGCGCCGGCCCGCTCCTCGACTGGCTGGAGGTCCCGCACCGCCACCCGGCGGGCGAGACCGGCGACCTGGCCGGGCTCGTCCTGCTCGACCTGCCCGACCACGACTCCATCCGCCTGTCCCACCGCCTGGAAGTGGACCGGCTGGTACGCCAGGTGGACGTGCTGGTGTGGGTGGTGGACCCGCAGAAGTACGCCGACGCCGCCCTGCACGAGCGCTACCTGCGCCCGCTGGCCGGGCACCGCGACGTGACGATGGTGGTGCTCAACCAGGTGGACCGGCTGCCGCCCGCCGCCGTCGACCGCTGCCTCGACGACCTGCGCCGCCTCCTGGACGGCGACGGCCTCACCGGCGTCCCGGTGCTCGCGGTCTCGGCCAGGACCGGCCAGGGCCTCGACGACCTGCGCGGCCTGCTGGCCGAGCGCGTCGCCGACCGCCGCTCGTGGTCGGCCCGCCTCTCCGCCGACCTGACGACCGCCGCCGGCCACCTCGCCACCGATCCCCACGCCACCGGTGAGCCGTCCGCGACCGCCCCTGGGCACGTGCTCGTCACCGAGCGGGAGGGGACGGGCAAGCGGCCGGGTAGGGCGGAGCGGGGGCTGACCGACGCGTTGTGCGTGGCGGCCGGGGTGCCGGTGATCGTGGAGGCGGTGGCCAAGGGGCATCGGCATCGGGCCGTGGTGGCGACCGGGTGGCCGGTGACGCGGTGGCTGAGGAGGTTCAGGCCCGATCCGCTGCGCAGGTTGCGCATCGAGGCGGGCCGGGGGAAGGACGTCGTCGGGCGGACGTCGGTGCCGGCCGCGTCGGGGGCGCAGCGGGCTCGGGTCGAGACCGCGATCAGGGACGTCGGCGAAGCTGCGGCGGACGGGCTGCCCGGCCCTTGGGCGGCGGCCGTGCGGCAGGCGGCGCGGTCGCGGGCCGGTGAGCTGACGGACGCCGTGGACCGGGTGGTGGCCACGACCTCGGCGGGCGCGACCAGGCGGCCACGGTGGTGGCGGGCGGTGAACGTCCTGCAGTGGCTGGTCTTCGGGGCCCTGCTGGCGGGGGCGCTGTGGCTGGGCGTGCTGTTCGCGATGGACTACCTGCGGCTGCCGCAGCCACCGCTCCCGACCGCCGGCGAGGTGCCGTGGCCGACGGTGCTGCTGCTCGGCGGGGCGGTGGCGGGCGTGCTCATCGCGCTGGCGGCGCGGCTGGCGGCCTGGCTGGGCGGGCGGCGCAGGGCCAGGCGTACGGCGAAGGCGCTGCGTACGGCCATCGCGCAGGTCGGCCGTGAGCAGGTGCTGCAGCCCGTGGAAGCGGAACTGGCCACCTACGCCCGCTTCACCGAAGCCGTCACCGTGGCCCGCGGTTGACCAGGGTCGCGGCGAGGGCGGCGGCCAGCAGGGCGAAGAGGGCGGCGGCGGGGAAGGGGGCCGAGGGGCCGAACCGTTCGCCCGCCACGCCGGCCGCCGCGGAGCCCAGCGCGCCGCCGATGCCGATCGCCGTGGACACCCAGCCGAACGCCTCGCCCTGGGCGGCCGGCGCGTACTCGTCCACCAGCAGGGACGACGTCGTGAGGGACGGATTGAGCACCAGCCCGCCCGCGAACAGCGCCGCCCAGAACACCGCCAGCGGCCCCGCCAGCACCAGCGGCGCGAGAACGAGCCCGAGCACGAGCAGCAGCGAGGCGAGCCGCACCGGGACGCGCGAGCGCCAGACGCGGGCACCGTACGCGGCGGCGCCCGCGATGCCGCCCAGCGACAGGGCGGCCACGAGCAGCCCGGTCGCGGCCGGTACGTCGCGGGCGGCGGCCAGCGCGGGCACGCCCACCTGCAGCGCCCCCACGACGGCCCCGAGCAGCGTGGTCACGGCCAGCAGCATGAGCATCCGCCGGTCGGCGAACACCCGCCCCCGCTGCCGGACGGCCGCGGCATGCCCCCTACGCAGCGCGCGGGCGAAGGCCAGCGTTCCCGCCCCGGCCGCCCCCGCGACCACGCCCAGCGCCAGCGACGACGAGGCCACCGCGATCAGCAGCCCGAACACCAGCGGCCCGACCATCATGGCCGTCTCCTGGACGAGGTAGACGAGGCTGTAGGCGGCCGTACGCCCCTCGGCGGCCATCCTGGCGCCCCACGCGATGCGCATGCTGACCGAGATCGGCGGCAGGCCGATGCCCGCCGCCCAGGCCAGCAGGGGCAGCGGCCACCACGGCCAGTGGGCGCGGGCGCAGGCGAGCAGCGCCAGCAGCGCCGCCACGTGCAGGAACGCCGTGCCGGCCAGCACCGGGCCGGCGCCGCGCCGGTCCATCAGCCGCCCCTGCACCGGACGCCCCATGCCCGCCCCCACCGCGAACGCCGCCGCCGTCGCCCCCGCGAAGGCCAGCGAGCCGGTGGCGTGCTGGGTCACGAGCACGATGCCCACGGGCGCCACCTGCTGCGTGAGCTGCGCCAGGAACCCGAGCACGGCCTGCGCCGCGACCCCGGGCAGGCCGAGCAGCCGCCGATAGGGAAGGCCGCCCGGCCGCTCGCGCGTCATGGGCGCAGGCTATCTTCCCAAGATCAGACGATCGGACAGCCGTACGCTGTCAGCGACTTGTCGTTCTGGAAGGTGATCTCCTCCTGCGGCATGGGGTCCTCCGAGACCCGGAGGGTGGCCACGCCCGGCTCGGTGAGGAAGCCGCCCTGCACGTGCCAGTCGCCGGGCACCGACGTGCGCAGGTCGCTGCCGTCGTCATTGCCGACGAGCGCGGCATCGGAGTACTCGTTGACCCGCACCCCGCGCTGCTTCAGCAGCCCCAGCACCTCGGTGACGCTCTTGTCGAGGTGGGGCACGCAGTTCATGGGCTCGCCCTTGGCCGTGAACGTGGTGATGGCCTGGTACTTCTCGCCCGGCCGCGCCTCACGGAACACGGTGATCTCGGCGGTCTCGGAGAAATTC
Organism: Nonomuraea sp. NPDC004580; assembly: GCF_040609855.1. Taxonomy (NCBI): domain Bacteria; kingdom Bacillati; phylum Actinomycetota; class Actinomycetes; order Streptosporangiales; family Streptosporangiaceae; genus Nonomuraea; species Nonomuraea sp. NPDC004580. The sequence goes on from NZ_JBEXLH010000007.1 coordinate 78,331, forward strand.
TTGGGGATCTTGAAGCCGACGGCGCATCCGCCCTGCTTGTCGCACGGGCCCGGCGGGAAGATGCTCTTGATCTCCGTAAGGTGCCGCATGTCGGGTGCCTTGGGGTGGATCAGGCGTTCGTAGGCGGCGGTGCCGGGTTTCACCTCCAGCGTGACGTCGAGGCTGGCCTGGCGCAGCTCCTGCTCGTACACCTTCGGGTTGGCGTAGAGGTCCTTGACCTCGATGACGTAGTAGCCGCCCTCCTGCTCGATGCTGAGCGCGGCGGCGGGGGAGACGGGCAGCAGCCAGGTGGTGGCCGCCACGGCCCCGGCGGCGAGCAGCGCGCCCGCGGGGACGGCCATCCGCAGGTTGATGCGCCTGCGAAGCCTGGCGGGCGCGGCCTGCGGGGTCGCGGTGATCTGGTGCATCAGGTCGCGGGCGCCGTCGCTGACGGAGGTGACGGCGGGTGCGGCGAACCGGGAGACGACGTCGTGGATGTCCTGCTGAGTCATGATCAGTGTCCCTTCGCTAGGGAGACGGCACGGGTGCCGTAGGAGGCGAGGTCGGGGTCGAGGGCGGCCAGCTCCTTGGCCAGCCGCTTGCGGGCGCGGTGCAGCCGGATGCGGGCGGCGCCGCGCGAGCAGCCGAGCACCTTGGCGATCTCGGGGCCGCTGAGCCCCTCCCAGGCGACCAGCGCGAGCAGCTCCTTGTCGTCGTCGCTCAGCCGCTGGAACGCCTGGTACGCCGGGTCGTGCTCCCTGCCGGCCACCTCCCAGGTCGCGGCCTCCTCGCGGAGCCTGGCGGCCAGGGCGGTCCTGCGCTCCTCGGCGCGGAAGTGGTTGGCGAGCACGCGCCGGGCGACGCCGTACAGCCAGAGCCTGGTCTCGTGCTCCCCGCGCTGCGGGACGTCGTCCAGCCGGCGCCAGGCGGTGGTGAAGGTCTCGGCGATCACGTCCGCGATGTCGTCGGGGTCGGCACGTCGCCTGACATATGTGGCGATGGCGGGATAGTGCGCCATATATAGCTCCTCGAAGCGTTGTTCGGGCTCAGGTGGGCCCATGGTGTGGTCCTTCCGATCGGCGAACACACCCGAGGAGATGTCCGGATATGGGCGGAGTGTTTCAGCCCGTTCCGAGAGATCCGGCCACCTCGCGGAGCGCGGCGAGGAGCGGGCGCAGGAGGGGATGGGCGTCGGAGCCCCGGCGTACGGCGGCGAAGACCCGGCGTTCCGGACCCGGCGTGTGGCGGACGACGACGCCGGGCAGCGCCATGTCCCGCAGCGCCAGCCGTGGCACGAGCGCCACCCCGGCACCGGCCCCGACCAGGGCGACCACGGCGCGGAAGTCGTCGGAGCAGTGGATGAGGTCGGGCGTGAAGCCGGCCTGCCGGCAGGCGAACGTGATCACGTCGTGCACCGGGTTGCCCGGGTAGGGGCCGATCCAGGTCTCCGTCGCCAGCGAGACGAGGGTCGCCGAGCCCGCCAAGGGGTGGTCGCGGGGGAGCACCAGGTCGAACGGCTCGGCGTACAGGGGGTGGCGCGACAGGCGGCGGTCGGCGGCGTCGGGGGCGCCCCGGTATTCGACCGTGATGGTCAGGTCGGCGCGCTCGTCGAGCAGCATGGCGAGGCCCTGGTCGCCCTCGGCGTCGTGGACGCGGACCCGCACGCCGGGCGCGGTGCCGCGCAGCGTGGCGATCGCCGGGGAGAGCACGGCGCTGATGGCCGTGGCGAAGCAGGCCACCGTGACCTCGCCCGCCTCGCCCGTCGTGTACGCCGCCACCTCCGCCTCGGCCCGTTCGAGCTGGGCGAGCACCTCGTTCGCGTGGGACAGCATGATCCTGCCGACGGCGGTGAGGTGCACGCCGCGCCCGTCGCGGTTGAGCAGGCGGTGGCCCACCTCGTGCTCCAGCGCGGCGAGCTGCTGGGACACGGCGGAGGGCGTCAGGTGCAGCGCGGCCGCGGCGGCGGTGACCGTGCCGTGGTCGGCCACCGCCCGCAGCGTACGCAGCCGCCGCGTGTCAATCACGCAGCGAGGATACGCGCCCCAGGGTCAGACGGCGGTGCGGGCCTGGGTGAACGCCTCGATCACGCGGTCCACGTCCTCCGTCGAGTGCGCGGCGGACAGCTGGACGCGGATCCGGGCCTGGCCGTGCGGGACGACGGGGTAGGAGAAGCCGATCACGTAGATGCCCAGGTCGAGCAGGCGCTCGGCCATGGCGGCGGCCTCGGCGGCGTCGCCGATCATGACGGGCACGATCGGGTGGTCGCCCGGCAGGATGTCGAACCCGGCCTTCGTCATCCCCTCGCGGAAGCGCGCGGTGTTGGCGCGCAGCCGCTCGCGGGCGTCGCTGGAGGTCTCCAGCAGGTCGAGGATGCGCAGCGAGGCCGACGCGATGACGGGCGCCAGCGAGTTGGAGAACAGGTACGGCCTGGAGCGCTGCCGCAGCAGGTCGCAGATCTCCTTGCGGGCCGCGACGTAACCGCCGCTGGCCCCGCCGAGCGCCTTGCCCAGGGTGCCGGTGATGATGTCGATCCGGTCGGTCACGCCGTGCAGCTCGGGCGTGCCGCGCCCGGTGGGGCCGACGAAGCCGACGGCGTGGGAGTCGTCGACCATGACCATGGCGTCGTAGCGGTCGGCCAGGTCGCAGATCTCGCGCAGCGGCGCGACGTAGCCGTCCATGGAGAACACGCCGTCGGTCACGATGAGCCGCCGCCGCGCCTCCGACGCCTCCTTGAGCCGGGACTCCAGCTCGGCCATGTCCCGGTTGGCGTAGCGGAGGCGCTGGGCCTTGGACAGGCGGATGCCGTCGATGATGCTGGCGTGGTTGAGCGCGTCGGAGATCACCGCGTCCTGGGCGTCGAGCAGGGTCTCGAACACGCCGCCGTTGGCGTCGAAGCAGGAGCTGTAGAGGACGGTGTCCTCCATGCCGAGGAAGTCCGACAGGCGCGACTCCAGCTCCTTGTGCACCTCCTGCGTGCCGCAGATGAACCGTACGGAGGCCATGCCGAACCCCCACCGGTCGAGCGCCTCCTTGGCCGCCTCGACCACCGCCGGGTCGTCGGCGAGGCCCAGGTAGTTGTTGGCGCAGAAGTTGAGCACCTCGCGCCCGGCCACGCTGACCTGGGAGCTCTGCGGGGTGGAGATGACGCGCTCGGGCTTGAGCAGCCCGGCCTCGGTGATCTCGTCGAGCGTCGCACGCAGCTGCTCGCGAACGTTGGTGAACATCAGGCGCTCCTGTTCGTGGTCGGGGCCGCCGCTGACTCATGGGCGGCGTCCTCGCTCCAGTCGAGGATCACCTTCCCGGTACGGCCGCTCGCCGCCGTGTCGAAGGCGGCGTCGAAGTCCTGGTACGAGAACCGGTCGGTGATCACCGGGCTGAGGTCGAGCCCCTTCTCCAGCAGGACGGACATGTTGTACCAGGTCTCGTACATCTCCCGGCCGTACACCCCCTTGATGGTGAGCATCGAGGTCACCACCGTCGCCCAGTCGATGGCGAACTCCTCGGCGGGCAGCCCCAGCATGGCGATCCTGCCGCCGTGGGTCATGCTCGCGATCATGTCGCGCACGGCCACCGGGTTGCCGGACATCTCCAGCCCCACGTCGAAGCCCTCGCGCAGGTGGAGCTGGCGCATGCCCTCGGCGATGGAGGAGCGGGCGACGTTCACGGCGAGGGAGACGCCGAGCTTGCCGGCCAGGTCCAGCCGCTCGTCGCTGACGTCGGTGATCATCACGTTCCGCGCGCCGACGTGGGTGGCCACGGCCGCCGCCATGAGCCCGATCGGGCCCGCGCCGGTGATCAGCACGTCCTCGCCGACGAGCGGGAAGGAGAGCGCGGTGTGCACGGCGTTGCCGAAGGGGTCGAAGATGGCGGCGATGTCGGGGTGGACGGGGTTGCGGTGGACCCAGACGTTGGTGGCGGGCAGGGTGACGTACTCGGCGAAGGCGCCGTCCCTGTTGACGCCGAGCCCGACCGTGTTGCGGCACAGGTGCCGGCGCCCCGCCATGCAGTTGCGGCACTTGCCGCAGACGAGGTGGCCCTCGCCGCTGACGAGGTCGCCGACCGCGATGTCCTCGACGCCGGGCGCGACCTCGACGACGTGGCCGCTGAACTCGTGGCCCACGATGAGCGGCAGCTCCAGCGTGTGCCGCGCCCAATCATCAAATTTCCGGATATGCAGGTCCGTGCCGCAGATCCCGGTACGCAGGACCCGGATCTTCACCTCACCGGGCCCCAGCTCCGGCTCGGGCACGTCCACCAGCCACAGGCCAGGCTCGGCCTGGTTCTTGACCAGCGCTTTCATGACGTCGCTTCCCCCTGTCACAACCTACTGACGAGCCCCGGCCCCGTCACCCCGCCGCCCCGGGAGGGGTTCGGCGAGCGAGGCAGGACATGACGCGTCGCAACGCACTGTGCCGCTTCGGCTCGGGACGTGTCCATCGAGGAGTTCTTAAGTGCCCCCACAGCTCCGCTTCACGCGACCTCCGCACCTGGCAGAATTAGCCAACCGACTTGAGATAACCGGAGGACGGATGCAGCAGAGCGGCGACGCCTCCCTCCTGCGCAGGCTCAACTCGGCGGCGATCCTGCGCGTCCTGCGTGAGAGCGGCGCGGCCACGGTGTCCGAGCTGGCGGGTGCGGCCCGGGTGTCCAGGCCCACGGCCGAGGTCATCGTGGACGACCTGGTGGCGGGCGGCTGGGCCGAGGAGTGCGGCGAGGAGCCCGGCGACCGCAGGCGGGGGCGGCCCGCGCGGCGCTTCAGGTTCAGGGCCGCGGCAGGTCACGTGGTGGGGGTGGGCGTCGGCTCGTCCTGGCTGCGGGCGATGGTGAGCGACCTCGACGGCACGGTGGTGGCCGCCGAGCGCCTGCGCCACCACGCCTCGATGCCCGCCGCCGACCGGCTCGACGCCATCGCGGGCCTGGTCGAGGCGGTGGCGGCCGAGGCGGGGCTGCCGGTGTCCGGCCTGGCGGCGGTGGGCGTCGGCACCACGGGCACGGTCGACGGCGCCGGCCGGGTCGTCAGGAGCGTCGCGCTGGCCGGCTGGACGGGCCTCGACCTGCGGGGCGAGCTGGCCCGCAGGCTGCCCGCCCCCGTGCTGGTCGAGAACGACATGCGGCTCGCGGTGCTGGCCGAGCACTGGCGCGGGCAGGCGCGCGGCCACGACGACGTGGTCTACCTGTTCACCGGCAGCAGGCTCGGCCTCGGCCTGCTCATCGGCGGCCGGCCGCACCGGGGCGCCCATACGGCCTCGGGCGAGATCGGCCGCCAGTCGGGCGACCACTGGCTGGCCCACCGGCACGTCATCGACTACGCGCTGGCGGCCGAGCCGGGGGAGATGCGCTCGCAGCGCGAGGCCGCCGAGTTCGCCGTCGAGCGGGCACGGGCCGGTGACGAGCGGGCGCTGGCGGCCGTCCGCGCGTTCGCCCGCCACCTGGGCGACGGCCTGCTCACCGTGGTCAACCCGCTCGACCCCGAGCTGGTGGTGATCGGCGGCAGCCTGTCGAAGGCCGGTGACCTGCTGCTTGAGCCGATCGCGGAGCGGTTCGCGGACGTGTGCCTCTGCCCGCCGCCGGTGGTGGCCTCGACGCTGGGCAACGACTGCGTGGTGCTCGGCGCGGTCAGGTGGGCACTCGACCACGCCGAGCGGTGCCTGTTTACGCTGCCGGCTTGACTATCGATTGCGTGATATCGCGCGTTCAAGCCATGTATTGACCTTTTTCAGGAGATCATGCGAGATTAAAGCAAGCAACTTGCGTAAAGCGGGGAGGACGTCAGTGGAAGACCTGCGCATCGGAGTCATCGGGCTCGGCCTGCGGACCAGCATCGCCCTCGCCGCCGACCGGCCCAGCGAGGGGTCCGGCGCGGGGTCCGGCGCGGGGGCCGTCGTGACCGCCCTGTGCGACGCCGACCCCGCCGTGCTCAAGCGGCAGTCCGCGAAGTTCCCCGCGGCCGCCTTTCTCACCCAGGACCACCGCGAGCTGCTCGACCGCCCCGACCTCGACGCGATCGTGGTCAACACCCCCGACGACACGCACGAGCGGCTGGCCGTCGACGTCCTGCGCGCCGGCAAGGCCCTCTATCTGGAGAAGCCCATGGCCATCACGGTCGAGGGCTGCGACGCCATCCTGCGCACCGCCCGTGAGACCGGCACGAAACTGTACGTCGGCCACAACATGCGCCACATGGGCGTCGTCCGGCTGATGCGCGACATCATCGCCAAGGGAGTCATCGGCGAGCCCAAGACCGTCTGGGTGCGCCACTTCGTCGGCTACGGCACCGAGTTCTACTACAAGGACTGGCACGCCGACCGCACCCGTACGACGGGCCTGCTGCTGCAGAAGGCCACCCACGACCTCGACGTCATCCACTGGCTGGCCGGCGGCTACACCACCCGCGTCAACGCGCTCGGCGACCTGCTGCTCCACGGCGACCTGCCGCGCCGCGCCCCCGGCACGCTCCGGCCGGACGGCGAGTGGCTGCTGGCGGACGACTGGCCGCCCACCGCCCGCAAGGACCTCAACCCGGTCGTGGACGTCGAGGACGTCTCGGTCATGAACATGCGGCTCGACAACGGCGTCATCGCCGCCTACCAGCAGTGCCACTTCACGCCCGACTACGTGCGCAACTACACGGTCATCGGCACCGAGGGCCGGCTGGAGAACTTCGGCGACGGGCCGGGCGCCACGGTCAAGGTCTGGAACACCGGGCCGACGGGGTACCGGGACGACTGCGACATCGCGTACAAGGTGCCGGAGGCGCAGGGCACGCACGGCGGCGCGGACGTGCAGATCATGTCGGAGTTCATCAGGTTCGCGCGCGAGGGCGGGGTGACCGACACCTCGCCGGTGGCGGCCAGGATGAGCGTCGCGGCCGGTTACCTCGCCACGATGTCGCTGCGCGACGGCGGCCGGCCGTACGACGTGCCGCCGCTCGACCCGGAGCTGGCGGCGTACTTCGACGGCGGTCAGCAGGCATGAGAACGCCGCCCGCCTCATCGGCGGGCGGCGCGTCGTGGACGGTCAGCGGTGCTCGGCCTCGGTGGGCTTCTTGTCGAGGCCGGAGAACGGGGCCGGCTCCTCGGCGGCCTGGGTGAGCTGGCGCGGCCCGTCGGCCTCCTGGGCGTCGGCGACCGCCTCGGCCGCCGCCTCCGCCGCCTTGGCGACCTCCTCGTCCGCGGCGGAGGTCTCAGGCAGGTCCTCCCTGGTCGCGGTGCGGGGCAGCGCCTCGGTGAACGCCTTGGAGACGCCCTGCAGCGCCGAGGTGACCTCGCTGGGGATCACCCAGAACGTGTTGCCGTCGCCCTGCGCGAGCTGCGGCAGCACCTGGAGGTACTGGTACGCGAGCAGCTTGGGATCGGGGTCGTTGCGATGCACGGCCTGGAAGACCTGGTCGATGGCCCGCGACTGGCCCTCGGCCTCCAGGATCGCGGCGGTGCGCTGGCCCTCGGCGCGCAGGATGCGGCTCTGCTTGTCACCTTCGGCGGTGAGGATCTGCGACTGCCGCTGGCCCTCGGCGTTGAGGATCGCGGCCCGCTTGTCGCGCTCGGCCCGCATCTGCTTCTCCATCGCGTCCTTGATCGTCTTCGGCGGGTCGATGGCCTTGATCTCGACGCGGTTGACGCGGATGCCCCACTTGCCGGTGGCCTCGTCGAGCACGCCGCGCAGCTGGCTGTTGATGGTGTCGCGGGAGGTGAGGGTCTTCTCCAGGTCCATCGAGCCGACGACGTTGCGCAACGTGGTGACCGTGAGCTGCTCGACCGCCTGGATGTAGTTGGCGATCTCGTACGCCGCCGCCCGCGGGTCGGTGACCTGGAAGTACAGCACGGTGTCGATCTCGACGACCAGGTTGTCCTCGGTGATGACCGGCTGGGGGCGGAAGGAGACGACCTGCTCACGCAGGTCGATCATGGGGTAGACGCGGTCGATGTACGGGATGACGAAGTTGAGACCTGGCTTGAGCGTGCGGTGATAGCGGCCGAGCCGCTCGACGTTGCGCGCCCTGGCCTGCGGGATGATGCGCACGGCCTTGAGCATCGTGATCACCGCGAACAGGATGACGAAGATTCCGACCAGCAACAGCGGGTCCATGGATCACTCCCGGGGATACACGAGGGCGGTGGCCCCCTCGATCTCGATGACGTCGACGGTCGCCCCTGCGGGAATCACCAGGGTCTCGTCGTAGGCGCGCGCCGACCATTCCTCGCCCCCGATGCGCACGCGACCGTCTCTGCCCGTCACCTCGGAGACGACGTAGGCGGGCTTTCCGACGAGTGCTTCCACGCCGAAACGCTGCAACGGCGGATGTTTGATATAGCGCATCGCGATCGGCTTGAGCACCAGCAAGCCGGCGGTGGACGTCACGGCGAAGAGCAGTAACTGCAAGGGAACGGGCAATCCGACGGCCGCGCCGGCAGCGGTGAGCAGCGCGGCGACGCCGAGCAGACCGAGGGACGCCGTCAAAGTGAAGATTTCGGCAACACCGAGGACGATCGCAAGGATGACCCAGATGATCCATTCGTCCATGTCCGGCCCTCCTCAAGGTATAACGGGCCCGCACTCTTACCTGGTTCCCCCACTGTCTACGGTAATCCTGATATCAACCCCTCGGTACCAGCACGTTATCCGCGCCCTTTCCCAGGAGCGCACTGCCCTGGCGCCATTTCTCCCACGGGAGTTGCCAGAAGCCCCACCCGTTGTGCCATTCGAGCGGCCGGTCGGTGCCGGTGATGAGCACCGGGTCGCCGCGCAGCGAGGTGGCGTAGAACCAGGCCGCCTGGTCGGGCCGGGCGTTGACGCAGCCGTGGCTGACGTTGGCCCGGCCCTGGGCCCACACGTTGTCCTTGGCGTGGACGTATTCGCCGCTGTCGGAGATGCGGACGGCGTGGTCGATCATCAGGTCGTAGTAGCCGGGGTCGCCCTCCTCGCGGCCGGGGGAGATCATGCGGACCGGGTTGCCCTTGTCCATGGTCAGGTGCCAGCCGCTGGTCGTGGTGTATTCGACGGTGGTGGCCATGCCGGCGCTGATGGCCAGGCGCTGGGCCACCCGGCCGTCGCGGGTGACGACCATCTGGTGGGTCCTGGTGTCGATGGTGCTGGTCTGCCTGCGGCCGACGGTGAAGGCGAAGGTGGTGTCGGTGGCGCCGTAGAGGCCGTCGCCCGCGCGTACGCCGGCCAGGTGGGCGGTGACCGTGACCTGCTGCCTGGGCGTCCAGAAGCGGCGGGGACGGTAGGCGACCCGGGTGTCGCTGAGCCAGCGCCACGCCCCCTCGACCGGGGCCGAGGCGCGCACTTCGAGCGCCTCTTCGACGGCGGCGCGGTCGCTGACCGGGGTGTCGAAGTCGATGATGACCGGCATGCCGACGCCGACGGTCTCGCCGGGCAGCGGCGTGATGCGGGCCACCTGGAACGTCGTGTCGACGGCGCGGGTGCGGACGCGGCCCATGGCGACGGTGGCGGGCGCGCCCTCACGGGTGGCGGTGGCGGTGACCGTGTATTCGGTGGCGGGCTTGAGCGTCCAGTCGGTGCGCCACGTCGTACGCGACCCGTCGAGCCGCCCCGGCACCGGCTCGCCGGCCTGGTAGACGAGCACCTGGCTGAGCGTGCCGCCCTGGGCCCTGACGACCAGGCCGCGGTCGGGCCGCGCCCGTTTGGTGTCGAACGGCGGCCAGACCCGCACGACGGGCGGCGCGGAAGGGGTGGCCGCGGTGACGGACGTGCAGCCGCAGACCAGGAGGAAGGCGACACAGAACATCGCGGCACGACGCATGTGACTCCTGCTTTCCGAGGGAGAGGGAGATCCCAGGGTAGCGGTGAGTCACGATGCAAGCACGTCGAGTCACTTATCCGACAGTTCCGGAAACCTCCCCCAGGGCCAGCCCGCCCGCGGCGGCCCTGATCGTGACCGTGTCGCCGTCCTGGAGGAACGTCCGCGTCTCGCCGCCCCGCAGCTTGATCGGGTCGGTTCCGTTCCAGGTCAGCTCCATGAGCGAGCCCCGCTGGTCGCGCTCAGGGCCGGAGATCGTGCCGCTGGCGAACAGGTCGCCCGTCCGCAGCGTGGCCCCGTTCACCGTCAGGTGCGCGAGCATCTGGTCGGGCGTCCAGTACATCCCCGCGTAGGGCGGCCGGGAGATCACCTCGCCGTTGAGCAGCACCTCCAGCGTGATGTCCAGCCCCCAGTCGGCCCGGCGGCGCAGGTAGGGGGCGGGCTCGGGGTCCTGGGCCCGGCCGGGGACGCGCGGCAGCGCCTCCAGCGGCGTCACCCAGGGCGAGATCGACGTGGCGAACGACTTGGCCAGGAAGGGACCCAGCGGGACGTACTCCCACGCCTGGATGTCACGCGCGCTCCAGTCGTTGACCAGCGTCACCCCGAACACATGCTCCTCGAACGGCCCCGCCGGCTCGCCGGGCTCGGTCGGCACGCCGACCACGAACCCCAGCTCCGCCTCGATGTCGAGCTTCTCGCACGGACCGAACCTGCCGGGGCCGAGCTGCCCGCTCGGCCGTCTGACCGGCGTGCCCGACACCACGACCGTGCCCGCCCTGCCGTGGTAGCCGACCGGCAGGTGCCGCCAGTTGGGCTGCAGCGGCTCCTGGCCGGGGCGGAAGATCTGGCCGATGGCGCTCGCGTGCTCGATCGAGCAGTAGAAGTCGACGTAGTCGGCCACCTCGAACGGCAGGTGCAGGCGGACCTGGTCGAGCGGGATCAGGTGGGCCTCGGTGACGGACAGGTCGGTGGCCAGCTTGTTGCGGATCAGCTCCCTGGTGGCGTGCCAGGCCGCGCGGCCCCGCGCCATGAACGGGTTGAGCGAGGGCGCCGCGAACACCTCGTCGTGCAGCGCGGGGGCCAGGTCGAGCACCTTGTCGCCGTACCTGACGCCGACCCTGGGCCGCTCTCCCGGGCAGGAGAAGACCCCGTAGGGCAGGTTGTCCACACCCCAGCTCACCGATCCTCCTCCTCGATCAGTCCGAGCGCGCACAGGTCGTCGAGCGGCGCGGTGGTGTTGCAGGAGCCGTAGCTGACCAGCAGCCGCCTGGCGCGGGCGGCCGTCTCGTCGGACACCGCGCGGGCCATGCGGACGAGGTGGCCGACGTCGGTGGAGCGCAGCGCGGGCGTCGGGTCGCGGCCCTCGACGGCCTCGCAGACGGCCAGCAGCAGGTTGAGGAAGCCGTGGCGGTCGACGCCGAGCGAGGGGTCGAAGTGGCGTACGGCGTGGTGCAGCCCGGCGGTCGCCTTGAACGGGATGCCGTTGTCCGCGCACGACTTGATGAACTGCGCGAGGTGCTCGACCGGCGGGAAGTCCTCGGCCGCCGCGCCGCCGCAGCGCACCTTGAGCCCGGTGTTCGGCGGCAGGTCACCGGCGGTCTTGTGCGCGGGCACCTCGGCGAACAGCCGCACGCCCTCCGGCAGCCCGAGCCGGTCGGCCAGCGCCTCGATCGTGCTGTCGGGCGGCAGCTTCGTCTCGACGAAGTCCACCGGCAGGTCGCCGAAGTCGGGCAGGTCGGCGGTGTCGGCGATGAGCCCGATGCGGCGCGGCCGGTAGTCGGCGCCGCGCAGCCGGTCGAGCCGGCTGGCCGGGCAGAGGAAACGGTGGGTGAGCACGTCGCTGCCGTGCTCAAGGTCGCGCCGGTTGCGGGCCAGCGCCTCGGTCATGTGCAGGGACGACGGCGGGAACAGTCCGGCGTCGTCGACGAGTGCGGCGTAGAGCTTCATCGTGCCCAGGTCCAGGCGTATCCGGGGTCCTCGCAGGACAGAGCGCCCTGTCCGAGGTCGAGCGGGCGGAACGTGTCGACCATGACGGCCATCTCGCTCGTCACGGTGACGCCACGTGAGACGGCGTCGATCACCGCCTCCACGGCGCCGGGCTGCGGCCCGTGCGTGAAGCCGGCGGGATGCAGCGAGATCGACCCGACGTCGATGCCGGAGCCGGCCCGCGCGGAGTAGTCGCCGCCCACGTAGAACATGAACTCGTCGGAGTCCACGTTGTGATGGTTGTACGGGATCGGAACCGCCTCCGGGTGGTAGTCGAGCGGCCGGGGACAGAACGAGCACACCACGAACCCGGGCCCCTCGAAGGTCTGGTGCACGGGCGGTGGCGCGTGCGTCTTCTTCACGATCGGCTCGAAGTCCTCGATGTTGAACGCGTACGGGTAGAGATAGCCGTCCCAGCCGACCACGTCGAACGGGTGGTGGCGGTAGACCAGCCGGGTCAGCCCGCCTCGCGTGCGGACCAGCACCGGCACCTCCTCGCCCGAGACGACGTGCGGCTCGGTGGGCGCGCGCAGGTCGCGCTCGCAGTAGGGGGCGTGCTCAAGGAACTGGCCGTACTGCGACAGGTAGCGCTTCGGCGGCCTGATGTGCCCGGACGCCTCGATGGCCAGCACGTTGACCTGGCCGTCGGGCACCCAGCGGTGGATGGTGCCGGTCGGGACGATCACGTAGTCGCCCTCGCCGGCCTCGATCACCCCGTAGGTGGACTCGAAGCGGACCCGTCCCCGCTGCACGTACACGCACTCGTCGCCCATGGAGTTGCGGTAGAGCTCGCTCGGCCGGTCGCTGGTGGCGTACGACAACCGGACGTCGGCGTTGCCCGCCAGCACCATGCGCCCGGTGACGAGGTCGCCCGCACCGGCCAGTTCCTGAGTGCGGAAGTGGCGGGGCGAGAGCGGCAGGTTGGGCCGCAGCGTCGTCTCCACGGCCGGAGTGACGGCGTCGGCCTTGACGATGGCGGTCGGCAGGTGGCGGTGGTAGAGCAGCGAGGAGTCGGACGAGAAGCCCTCCTCGCCCATCAGCTCTTCGGCGTACAGGCCGCCGTCCGGCCGTCTGAACTGCACGTGCCGTTTTCGCGGCACCTCTCCCACGACGCGGTAGTACGGCATCCACCCCTCCACTGCTGTCCGGTTATCGGACGGAAGTGTCCTCTATCTGGAACAACCGTCCGCCATCAGCCTGGAGAAGTCAACTCGGTCCAGTGGTCAGTTCGGCGGCCAGCTCGGCGGCGGCCGCGACCACGCGCGGTCCCGTGGACTCCTCCAGCGGCCCGAACGTCACCACCCCCACCGACGCCTCCAGCCACGGCAGCCCGGTGACCGGCGCGGCGACGCCACGTGCCCCCTCCTGCAACTGCCCCTCCGTGACGAAGTAGTCGTGCCTGTGGTCAGGCCGGCCTTCGCGCAGCGCCAGGATGGCCCGCCCCGCCGCGCCTCTGCCCAGCGGATGGCGCGAGCCCTCGCGGTAGGCCACGTGCATGTCGGTCCACGACGGCTCCACGACCGCCACGGCCAGCCCGTCGTCGCCCTCGGCCACGGTCAGGTGCGCGGTCGCGCCCACCTGCTCGGCCAGCCGCCGCAACGTGGGCGTGGCCGCCGCGCGCAGCAGCGGCTGCACGGCCTGGGCCAGCGCCAGCACCCCGAACCCGAGGTGCACCCGGCCCTCGGAGTCCCTGCGCACGAAGCCCTCGCCCTGCAGCGTGGTCAGCAGGCGGTAGACGACGGGCCTGCTCAGCGACAGCTCGCCGCTCAGCTCGGTCGGCGTGCGCCCGCCCTTCCCGTCGGCGAGCAGGCGCAGCAGGCGGAGCCCGCGTTCGAGGGTCTGAGCGGATTCTGCGGCCATGCGACCGATTATCCAGTGGTGACGCCGCCCTGCTTGAGGGGTACGTAAGGGCAGGGAAGAGCCGGGGGGTAAACATGCGGCAATGGTGGGTTCTCCTGCTTGCCGGGGTGGCGCTGTGCGTGCTGTCGCCTGCCATGCCGCCGTTCACCGCGACCCTGGTCAACCAGGCCTCGCTCACCACCCCCGCGAGCCCGAGCCTGGTCGAGGACACCTTCTACGTCACGCAGGGCATCGAGGTCAGCCGGACGCTGCTGCCCCGCGCCAAGGGCGTCACGTTCCGGCCCGCGTACCTCGCCTCCGGCGTCCGCGTGGACGGCGGCGGCCGGCTGTCCGGCAGGCCCGAGCGCCCCGGCACCTACGCCGTGCGCGTGGGCGTCTGCTCCGGCGGCTCCTGCCAGGAGGAGAGCCTGACGCTCGTGGTGCTGGCGAACGTGCCGTGGGAGCCGCGCGAGCTGACCTTCCCCGGCCGGGCCGGCACGCCGCTCGACGGCGAGATCGGCGTCAACGGCGGCCCTAGCGGCGTGGTGCCCACCTTCACCGTCACCGACCAGGACAAGGTGCCCGCGGGCGTGGCCATCGGGCCCGACGGCCACGTGGGCGGCGTCCCGGCCGCGGCGGGCATCTCCGAGGTGCCCGTACGCATCTGCGTGGCGGGTAACTGCGCGGGCGTGGTCGTCCGGCTGATCATCGTCTGACCCTCTTGCGGGGGCCGGGGTTTGCGGTCACCGTGGAGGCATGAAATCGGTCATTGTGGTCGGATCCGGTATTTGGGGGTCGTCCTTGGCGTTGCGGCTGGCCGAAACCGGCTGGCAGGTGACGCTGGTGGAGCAGCACAGGCCGGGGCACGTACGGCAGGCCAGCGCGGGCGAGACGCGGCTGCTGCGCTGCTCGCACGGCGACGACGACTGGTACGCCCGCCTCGCCTGGCAGGCCAGGGAGGGCTGGCTGCGGCTGGGCGAGCGGGCGGGCGAGGACCTGTACGTCGAGTCGGGCATGCTGTGGTTCGCCAGGAAGCCGGACGGGTGGGAGCACGCCAGTGCCCAGGTCCTGAAAAATCTGGACATCGAGTGTGAGGTGCTCGACCCGGCCGACGGCCGCCGCTTCTTCCCCGACTTCCGCGGCGACGACCTCAGCTTCCTGCTCTGGGAGCCGAACGCCGGCGTGCTGCGCGCCAGGCGGGCCACCCAGGTCACCGCCGCGCTGGCGCAGGCCGCCGGGGTGCGGCTGGTCAGGGCGCGGGCGGTGCCGGTGACGGGGGACACGTTGCGGAACACGGCGGGGGACACGGCTGGGAACACGGCTGGGAACACGGCTGGGAACACGGTGGGGAACGCGGCGCCGTACGGGTGCGCGGTCGAGATCGACGGCGAGACGCACCACGCCGACCGGGTGGTCTGGGCGTGCGGCGCGTGGCTGCCCGAGCTGTTCGGCGGGCTGCCGATCACCGTGACCAAGCAGGACACCCTGCACTTCGCCGCGCCGCCGCAGTGGTCGCTGCCCGAGACGCCGGCCTGGGTGGACCACGGCGCCTCCGCCTACGGGCACGGCGACGTGGACGGCGTGGGCATGAAGGCCACCTCCGACGCCGAGGGGCCGCCGTACGAGCCCGAACACGGCCCGCGCGTCGTGGACCCTGGTAGCGTCGAGCAGGCCCGCGGCTACCTGCGGCGCCGCTTCCCGAGCCTGGCCGAGCTGCCGGTGCTGTTCACCCAGGTCTGCCAGTACGCGCTGACGCCCGACGCCGAGTGGCTGCTGGCCGAGGTGTCGCCCGGCGTGTGGGTGCTGGGCGGCGACTCGGGGCACGGGTTCAAGCACGGCCCCGCGTGGGCCGGTTACGTGGCGGGCGTGCTGGACGGCGCGTACGAGCCGGAGCCGCGTTTCGGCGACCACCCGCGCACGCCCAGCCGCGGCCTGCGGACCAGCGGCCAGACCTGGTGAGGCGTCACGCCTGGGCGACCGGAGCGGCCGGCTGAGGCGCGCGCAGGTTGCGCACCCCCGGTGAGAACAGCGCGGCCAGCGTCGAGAGCAGGACGAGGACCGCGCAGCCCAGCAGCGCCTGCTGGGTGCCGAACACCGCCGCCGCGGGCCCGGCGAGCAGCAGCCCGATCGGGCCGAACATCAGCGAGCCGAGCACGTCGTACGAGCTGACCCGCGACAGCGCCTCAGGCGGGACCTCGCGCTGCATCGTCGTCTGCCACAACACGCCGAACACGTCGAAGCAGACGCCGAGCACGAAGGCCGCGCCCACGATCGCCCAGAGCGGCGCGCCGACCCCGAGCGTCACGTAAGGCAGGGCGGTCGGCAGGCAGAGCAGCACCGCGACCAGGATGGGCCGGCGCGGGCGCACCCGCAGCGAGACCAGCACGCCGATGATCGTCCCCACGGCCTCGCCGGTCAGGAACGCCGACCAGGCGGCGGGCCCGCCCAGCGACTCCTTGGCCATCAGCGGCCCGAGCACGCCGTGTCCGGCCTGCACGGCCATGACCAGCAGCGAGAACTGCGCGACCACCACCCAGATCCACTGCCGCGAGCGGAACTCCCGCCAGCCGTCGCGCAGGTCGGCCAGCACCGAGTGGGCCTCCTGGCGGGCCCGCTCGCCGGGCTTGAGCCGCAGGTTGGCGATCAGCAGCCCGGCCACCGCGAACATCGCGCCGCTCACCACCAGCGCCCAGCCGCCGCCGAACAGCACGACCGTGGCGCCGCCGAGCACCGCCCCCGCCACGCGGGAGGCGTTGGCGCCGAGGCCGAGCAGCGCGTTGCCGGTCTGCAGCCGGTCGGCGGGGACGACCTCGGGGATGATCCCGGTCAGCGCGGGGTACGTCACCGCGCTGGCCACCCCGGCGAGCGCGGCGGCGGCGGCCAGTGCGCCCAGCGGGGTCCAGCCGGTGAGCAGCATGACCGCCAGCGCGAAATAGCCGGTCGCGAGCAGGAACTCGCCGGCCATCATCACCCGCTGGCGCGGGAGGCGGTCCGCGATCACGCCGCCGATCAGCATGAACGAGATCATCGGCAGCGACTGCGCGGTGAGCACCACCGACAGGGTCGTGGCGGTGGCGCCGGGCAGGTTCAGGACGCCGAACGCCAGCGCGACGGGCGCGAACGAGCTGCCCAGCATGGAGATGGTCCTGGCGGCCAGCAACAGGGAGAAGCGGCGGTCACGGAGCAGCCCGAGATCGCCAAGAAAGGAATGCACGCCACTCAACCCCCCGCTTTATGCCAAACTCCGCCATTCTGTCGCAGTTCACCGGCTCTGTCGCGGGATTAAAGGCCGGTGTACGGCGTCGACAGCGACGGTTACAGGCCGTGGAGAAATGGGGGAAGAACGCCGCTGATCTCATTGAACGTTGTTGATCGTCCGGATAGTGTGCGATATGCCCACGATCACCCCCTGGAAGTAAGGTGCCATGAGACGGCGGCTACGGCAGGTCTTCATCATCGGACTCACCCTCTCGCTCCTCGGCATCGGCGTTCCCGCGTGGTCGGAGGACGACGACCGCAGCTGCAACGACCTGATGGCCGCCGACACCCCGGCGTACGTCGTCTGCACCTGGCTGGCCAAGCCCGACGAGGCCGCCGACATCGCCAGGTTCTGGCTCAACGACGACGGCCAGAACATGATCGACGCCGGCCCCATGAACCCCATCACCATCGACTGCCAGGAGCCGGGCGCCCAGTGCCCGACCGACGGCGAGGGTGACGGCGAGATGCACGACATCGGCGACCCCGACGTGCCGGGCGCCGAGGACGGCGGCACCCCCGAGTGCCAGAACGGCGAGCAGTGCTACGTCGACCCGACGGGCATCAGCGCAGCCGAGAAGAGCGCCGCCAAGGCCACCCCGGCCGGCCAGGCCGCGCAGGCCGCCGTCCAGACCACGATGCGCGTCTGGATCGACACCGAGCTGGCCGACGACTACAAGGCGGGCAAGCTCGCCGAGGCCGCCAAGAAGATCGCCGCGCTGGCCGTCGCGCAGCCCGGCGTCGTGGGCGTCAGGTTCACCTCGCAGCTCGGCTACAACCAGACCTTCAGCACCGCCGAGGAGCTGGACACCTTCGTCAGCGAGGCCGCGACCACGCTGCGCACGCTGCTGCCCGGCAAGAAGCTGGCCGCGCACACGGTGGTGCCGCTGCTCGGCTGCGGCGCGAACGACGCCTGCAAGACCGCGATGACCGAGAAGTACCCGCTGCTCGACCCCGAGCGCGTCGGCGCCTGGCTGAGCAAGGGCTACATCGACCAGCTCGCCCTCGACGACGGCCACCTCGCCAGCCAGTACGCCGAGTGGAAGATCGACGCGAACGAGGCCCAGCGCAACCAGTGGATCCAGGTCCGCGCCCGCGCCTGGGACGCCTACGCCCAGATCGCCGCCGAGGACGCCACCCTCGCCGGCGCCCAGCTCAAGGACGAGCAGATCGACCAGGTCATCTCCGAGCGCGTCGCCACCCCGCTGCAGAACGACGCCGCCGAGACCGTCACCCTGTGGACCCGCTGGCAGGACGACAAGGGCCAGGTCAACCGGGCGTACGGCGAGCAGTGGGCCGACAACGCCACCTGGGAGCGGCTCAAGAAGCTCGGCTCCGTCAAGCCCCGGCTGGCCACCCTCTACGACCCGGCCAACCCCGAGGTCGACCAGGCCACCGACCTGAAGCACCTGTCCGAGGTGTTCGGCCAGGTGTACCTGCACGCCGCCTGACCTCACGTTCTCCAGGCCGGACGCTCCTTCCCAGGGGCGCCCGGCCTCGTCGCACCGCGGGCCTGTACGGGCGCCCGTCCCTGGCCTTTCGCGGGCAGTTCGGTATCTTGCCTACTCGACCGAACACTCGCGACAGAAGGGAACGGCACGTGCCCGACGACGCCGGCCTGCAGGCACTCCGCGAGGCGGCCCGCCTGTCCCCGGACAACCTGCCACTCCGCCAGCACCTCGCCGGGCAGCTCCTGGCCAAGGGCTACCTCGCCGACGCGGAGGCCGAGTTCAGGGCGGCGCTCGTGCTCTCGCCCAAGAACCCCGAGATCATCACCGGTCTGGCCGAGGCGTTCGTCCGGCAGAGCGCGTACGGCTCCGCGCTGGCCGCGCTCGAACCGCTGCTCGCCGAGCCCGGTTACCCGCCCAGGGCCGGGGTGCTCGCGGCCAGGGCGCTGGCCGGTGAGGGCGATCTGGGGCGGGCCGCGTACCGGTACTTCGAGGCGATCTCCCGGGAGCCCGCGCTGGCCGACCCCGAGTTCGCCGCCCGGCTCAACCCGCCGCCCGCGCCGCCCCCCGTCCCGCAGCCGCCCGCCGCACCGCCAGCCGCGCCGCCAGCCGCGCCGGCCCCGCCCGCGCCCGCGTTGGTCACCCCGCAACCCGGCTCGCCGCTCGCGCCCCAGAGCAACGCCGAGGTGCAGAGCTCCGGGCTGACGTTCGCCGACGTGGCCGGCATGGAGGCGGTCAAGGAGGCGCTGCGGGTCAAGCTGCTGCTGCCGATCCAGCAGCCCGACCTGTTCGCCGCGTTCGGCAAGCGCGCGGGCGGCGGCGTCCTGCTGTACGGCCCGCCCGGCGCCGGCAAGACCCACCTCGCCAGGGCGGCGGCGGGCGAGCTGGGCGCGGCGTTCGTCAACGTGGGCCTCGCCGACATCCTCGACATGTACATCGGCTCCAGCGAGCGCAACCTGCACGCCACCTTCGACCTCGCCCGCCGTAACCGGCCGTGCGTGCTGTTCTTCGACGAGGTGGACGCGCTCGCCGCCCGCCGCTCCGACATGCGCCAGGCGCACACCAGGCAGCTCGTCAACCAGTTCCTGGCCGAGCTGGACGGCGTGGACCAGAACGCCAACGAGGGCGTCCTGGTGCTGGCCGCCACCAACGCCCCCTGGTACGTCGACGCCGCCTTCCGCCGCCCGGGCCGGCTCGACCAGCCGGTGTTCGTGCCCCCTCCCGACGCCGCCGCCCGCGCCGCCATCCTGCGCATCCTGTGCAGGGACAAGCCGCTCGCCGAGATGGACTTCGACGCCGTGGCCAAGGTGACCGAGCACTTCGTCGGCGCCGACCTCAAGGGCGTGGTGGACCGCGCGGTCGAGGCCAAGCTGCAGCAGTCGATCAGCGCCGGCCGGCCGATTCCGCTCTCCACGCCCGACCTGCTGGCGGCGGCCCAGAGCGTACGCCCGACGGCCGTACGCGAATGGATGGCCACCGCCCGCAACTACGTCATGCACGCCAACGACTCCGGCGCCTGGGACGAGCTGATGCCCTGGGTCAAGGGCAAGTGGTGAAGGTCGGCGACCCGGTCGAGCGGGCGCGCACGCTCCTGCGGCTGCGCCGCCCGGCCGACGCCGAGCGGGAGCTGCGCGGGCTGCTCGCGCAGGAGCCGCAGCACCTCACCGGGCACGCGCTGCTGGCGCTCGCCCTGGTCGAGCAGCGCCGGGTCGCCGAGGCGGTCGCCGAGGCCGAGGAGTCCGTACGTCTCGCGCCCGACCACTGGTTCTCCCACTACGCCGGCGCCCAGGTGTACTACCGGGCCCGCCACGTCGATCGGGCCATGGCCGCCGTCCGCACCACGCTGGACCTCGAACCGCAGTACGCGCCCGCGTGGGAGCTGCTGGCCCGCGTCCACATGCTCAAGGGCGAGTGGCCGCTGATGGCCGGGGCGGCGCGGCAGGGGCTGTCCATCGACCCCGAGGACACCGACCTGGTGAGCCTGCTGGCCCTCGCCCACGTCAACCAGGGCGAGGCGGAGCCGGCACGGGCCGCCGCCGCGCACGCCGTGCGGCTGGATCCCGAGAGCCCGACCGCGCACTTCGTGTACGGGCGCGTGTCGCTGCGGTCCGGCGATGCCCGGCAGGCCGCCGACGCCTTCCGTGAGGTGCTGCGCCTCGACCCCGGCTACGGCGTCGCGAGGGACCTGCTGGTGGCGGCGCTCAAGCAGCGCAACCCTCTCTACCGGTGGTTGTCGCGGCTCCGAGGCCGGTTCGCCGGCGGCTGGCGGCTGATCTTCCTGCTGCCCGTCGTGCCGCCGCTCATCGCCGTCTTCATCGTGCTCGCGGTGCTGCACTGGGTGGCATGGGTGGCCGAGGCGTGGACCACGCTGCGGCTGGCCCGGGGCAAGGCCACCGGCCTGCTGTTCGAGGGCACGGCGGCCCGCGTGGCTGCGGGCTGCCTCGCGCTCGTGGTGGTCGGCGCGGCCCTGCTCGCCGCGGGCATCGCACTCGGGCACGAGGCCCTGGGCACCGCCGGGGCGGCCGCCATGGCGCTGGTCACCCCCGTTCAGGAGGCCGCCCACACCGGCGCACCCCGCCGCCGCACGGTCCTGTACGCCTGGTCCGCCCTCCTCGCCCTGACCATGGCCACCGGAGCGCTCTTCGCCCAGCCCGCGGTGCCCCTGCTCGCCGGCTACGCCGCCCTCGCCACGGTCTGGCTGGCCACGGCCGTCCGAGGCCGCCTCGCCACCGACGGCCTCTGAGCCCCCGGTCTCAGAGGCCGGTGGCGGTCAGAGGAGGGTGGCGCCGGTGACCTTGAAGCGGGAGAGGGCGTCGTCGATCCTGGCCAGCGTGTCCTCGTGGAGGATGAGGTCGGCGGCGGCCAGGTTCTCCTCGATGTGGGCGGGGGTGCGGCTGCCCGGGATCGGCACCACGTGCTCGTCCTGGTGCAGCAGCCAGGCCAGGGCGAGCTGGGCCGGCGTGATGCCGAGCGACACCGCGAGGTCGCGTACGGGGGCGTAGCGGTCGTTGTTGCCGGCGAGGTTCTCGGCCGAGAAGCGGGGGGCGTTGCGGCGGAAGTCGTCCTCGCCGAGGGCGGTGACCGTACCGGCGAGGAAGCCGTTGCCGAGCGGGCTCCAGGCGACGATCCCGACGCCCAGCTCGCGCGCCGTGGCGAGCAGCTCGGCGTCGATCGGCCGCCACATCGACCACTCGGTCTGCACGGCCGCCACGGGATGCACCGCGTGCGCGGCCCTGAGCTGGGCGGCCGTCAGGTTGGACAGGCCGAGGTGCCGCACCAGGCCGTCGCGCACCAGCTCCGCCATCGCCCCCACCGTCTCCTCGATGGGCACGCCGGGGTCGGGATAGTGGGCGTAGTAGAGGTCGATCACGTCGATGCCCAGGTTGCGCAGGCTGCGCTCGGCGTAACCGCGTACGAGGCGGGGCTCGGCGTTCACGCGCAGCTCGCCGAAGGCGTAACCGACGGGCTGGGCCCGGCTCGGCTCGCCCTCGGGCACCGCCAGGCCGAACTTGGTCGCGACCACCACCTCGTCCCTGCGGCCCTTGATCGCCCGGCCGACCAGGCGCTCGTTGTGGCCGTCGGGGCCGTAGGCGTCGCTGGTGTCCACATGGGTGCCGCCCGCGTCCAGCGCCGCCTTGATCGCGGCCTCGCCGCGAGCGTCGTCAACCTCGCCGTACATGCCGGGTGACAGCACCATCGCGCCGTAACCGATAGCAGGGACCCGCAGGTCGTCGCCAAGAGTGCGTGTCTTCATGCCGACGATCCTGGGGCCGCGCCGGGCCGCGCGTCCAAGACCCTTTGCTATAACCGATGGTTATGGACGTACATTTGCGCGAGTTGCGGTACTTCGTCGCCGTCGCCGACGAGCTGAACGTCACCCGCGCCGCCGAGCGGCTCTTCGTCTCCCAGCCCGCGCTGTCCAAGCAGCTCAGGGTGCTGGAACGGCAGCTCGGCCACCGCCTGTTCGACCGGGTGCCGAGCGGGGTGGTGCTCACCCGGCAGGGCGCCGAGCTGCTGCCGGTGGCCCGCGACGTGCTCGAACAGTGGGCCGCGGGGGTCGAGCGGGCGCGGGCCGCGGGGCCCGCGGGCACGCTCGTCATCGGCCTGCAGACCGCCGTCGGGCGAGGGCTGCAGCAGGAGGCGCTGCGGCGGTTCCGTTCCGTGATGCCGGGGTGGGAGGTGTCGCTGCGGCTGGTCGGCTGGGAGGACCCGAGCGGCGGGCTGGGCGACGGGTCGTCGGACGTGGCGTTCCTGTGGTTGCCGGTGCCGCCGGGGCTGCGGACGTATGTGCTGGTCACCGAGCGGCGCGGGGTCGCCATGCCCGCCGATCACCGGCTGGCCGGGCTCGCGGAGGTGCCGTTCGACGAGCTGCGGGACGAGCCGTTCATCGCGCTGCCCCCGGCGGCCGGGCCGCTGCGTGACTTCTGGCTCGGGGTCGAGCATCGTTCGGGGCCGCCGGTGATCGGCGTGACCGCCGGTACGGCCGAGGAGGTGTTCGAGGCGGTGTCGAGCGGGCTCGGGGTCGTCCTGGTGGCCGAGGGGAACGCGGAGCTCTACCGGCGACCTGGGGTGACGTACCGGCCTGTTAGCGGGCTGCCTCCCGGGGAACTGGCCATTGCCTGGCGCGAAAGGGATACCAGGCCACAAGTGATGGCATTCGTCGACGCGTTGCGACACGTCACCACTAAGGTCTGACCCGACGATCGGATCAAGCGGAAGGGCGACCCCCCACATGAGCGACTACGCGACGACCTTCAACCTCATCGACGCCGACAAGGACGGCCGGATCTCCGCCGACGAGCTGGTCCGGCTGATGGACGTGCTCGGCCAGCCCGTGACGCTGGAGGCCGCCCAGGAAGGGGTGCGGAAGCTGGACAAGGACGGTGACGGGCTGATCGACGTGGAGGAGTTCGGGGCTTTCCTCCAGAAGTGATAACAAACAAGCACTTGTTTTCCTGTTGCCTGGGTCACAATGGCGACAGGAGGGACGATGGCCACCACGAGTGACACCAGCGGCAGCCGCCGGGACGCCGTGCGCGCGCTCAGATCGGGCATCGGGCGGATCTCCGACGAGCTGACCGCGGAGATCCAGGCCCGCATCCCGGAGTACGCCCGGCCCTCGGACGAGCTCCGCACCAAGGTCGTCAGGACGGCGGTGGAGCAGGCCGTCGAAGGCTTCGTCGATCGCGTCGAGCGTCCAGGCGCGGCGTGGGACCCCGAGCCGTTCCGGCTGATCGGCAAGGGCGAGGCCGCCGAGGGCCGCACCCTGGAGCCCCTCCAGTCGGCCTTACGGCTCGGGGCCCGAGTCGGCTGGCGCCGCCTCACCGACCTCGGGCTTCCCCCGGAATGCCTGCACGACCTGGGCGAGAAGGTCTTCACCTACTTGGACGACCTCGCCGAAGCCGCAGCGGAAGGCTACGAGGCGGCCAAGGCGCACCTCCCCGACGCCCTGACCCGCCACCGCGCCCACCTGCTGAACCTCCTCCTGAACGGCCTGCCTTCCGCTGCGGAGGCCCTCAGCAACGCCGCCCAAGCCGCCGCCTGGCCCCTCCCCGCCACCGTCGCCTGCATAGCCCTCGCTCCCACCCACTCCACCGCTACGGGCACCGCGCCCCCTGCGGCCGGCGTCACCCCCGTCCCCTCTCGTCAAAAGGACGGTCACCCTCGACGGCGGGATGTCCTGGTGCGGTGGCCTGCTTGTGGGGGTTGCCTTCTGATGTGTTGGTGGGCTTGGAGCGCGACGTGCCGTGTCTCCTCGTGCCGGAGCCCGAGGGGAAGGGGGAGGTGATCGAGCGGGCTCTCCGGGGGTGCAGGGCCGCGGTCGGGCCCGCGGTTCCCCTGGCGGCGGCGGGGACGTCGCTGCGGTGGGCCGCAGAGGCGCTGGAGTTGTCGCGGCGGGGCGTGCTGCCCGGTGGGGTGTTGTGGTGCTCCGAGCACATGGCGACGTTGGTGCTGTTCAAGGATGAGGAGCTGGTCAGGGCCCTGGCTCAGGTGCGGCTTGCGCCGCTGGCTCATCTGCGGCCGGCGCAGCAGGATCGGCTGGCCGAGACGTTGCTCGCCTGGTTGCGGCATGGCAGGGGTGCCGGTGAGGTGGCGGCTAAGTTGCACGTCCACCCCCAAACCGTCCGCTACCGGTTGCGGCAGCTCGAAGAGCTGTACGGTGACCAGCTCGCCGACCCCGACATCCGCTTCGAGCTGGAGATCGCGCTCAGAGCCAGGCAGGCCGCCCCGGCCGCCCGCTGACCTTGCCGTTCCCCTGGGCGGACAGGGCCCACGGGCCTAGCATGGGGCGATGCCGACACCCGTGATCCTCGACTGCGACCCCGGGCACGACGACGTCTTCGCGATCTGGCTGGCGGCCGGGGACCCCGCGATCGATCTGCGGGCCGTCACCACCGTCGGTGGCAACGGCCGGCTCTACCACACCACCTACAACGCCAGGGTGGTGATCAGCCTGGCCGGCATCGAGGGGGTGCCGGTCGCGCCGGGCGCCGACAGCCCCATGGTGCGGCTGCTGAGGCCGGCCGAGTGGATCCACGGGGACAACGCGCTGGGCGGCCCAGAGCTGCCGAAGCCAACGGTGGAGGCCGACGCGCGCTCGGCGATCGAGCTGATCAGGGACACGCTCGACGCCGCCGGCGAGCCGGTGACGATCGTGGCGACCGGGCCGCTGACGAACGTGGCGATGTTCGCCCGCACCTGCCCCGACCGCCTCCCGATGATCAGGGAGGTGGTCTGGATGGGCGGCTCGACGGGGAGGGGGAACGTCACCCCGTACGCCGAGTTCAACGCCTGGACCGACCCCGAGGCGGTGGCGATCGTGCTGGGCACGGGGGTGCCGTTCACGATGGTCGGGCTGAACGTCACCCACCAGGTCCTGGCCACCCAAGAGGTGATCGCGCGGATCGAGGCGGTGGGCAACAGGACGGCGGCGTTCGGGGTGGAGCTGCTCAACTTCTTCAACTCCACGTACGAGACCGACCAGGGCATGCCGGACGGCCCGCTGCACGACCCGGTGGCGGTGGCCCTGGTGGCCAGGCCGGGGCTGGTGACGACCGTCCGCACCCGCGTGGACGTCGAGCTGCACGGCACCGAGACCTCGGGCGCGACCTGCGTCGACCTGCTGGGCAAGCTCAACCGCCCGCCCAACGCGAACGTGGCCACCGGTGTGGACGTGCCCGCGTTCTGGCAGCTCGTGGAGGACGCCGTACGCACGCTCGCGTGACGGCGGACGCGCTGGGTAGCGGAGGCGGATGCGACTGACGTACACCTCCGACGTGTGGTGGAAGAACGCCGTCGTCTACTGCCTGGACGTGGAGACGTTCAAGGACGGCAACGACGACGGCGTGGGCGACTTCCGCGGCCTGACGCAGCACATCGACTACCTGGCGGGCCTGGGCGTGACGTGCCTGTGGCTGATGCCGTTCTTCCCCACCCCCAACAAGGACGACGGTTACGACATCACCGACTTCTACACGGTCGATCCCCGGCTCGGCACGCTGGGCGACTTCGTGGAGTTCATGCGCACGGCGCACGACCGGGGCCTGCGCGTGATCGCGGACCTGGTCGTCAACCACACCTCCGACCAGCATCCGTGGTTCGCGGAGTCGCGGTCGAGCCGGGACTCGCCGCTGCGCGACTGGTATGTCTGGAAGGACACCCCCGAGCCGGAGCCTGACCAGGTCGTCTTCCCCGACAAGGAGAACAGCGTCTGGGAGTACGACGAGCGCACCGGCCAGTACTACCTGCACAGCTTCTACCGGCACCAGCCCGACCTCAACGTGAGCAACCCGCAGGTCAGGGACGAGATCACCCGCATACTCGGCTTCTGGATGGAGCTGGGGCTGTCGGGGTTCAGGGTGGACGCGGTGCCGTTCCTCATCGACAACGTCGATCCCGAGCTGGCGGACCCGCACGAGTTCCTGGCGGACCTGCGGGCGTTCATGACCCGGCGCATGGGCGGGTCGGTCCTGCTCGGCGAGGTGAACCTGCCGTACAAGGAGCTGATGGGGTACTTCGGCGACGGCCTGGGCGACCAGCTCACCATGTGCTTCGACTTCGTCGGCATGCAGAAGGCGTGGCTGTCGATGGCGCGCGGCGACGCGCGGCCGCTGGCGGCGGCGCTGCGCGAGCGGCCCGAGCCGCCGAAGGACTGCCAGTGGGCGATGTTCCTGCGCAACCACGACGAGCTGACGCTCGACAAGCTCACCGACGGCGAGCGGCAGGAGGTCTTCGCGGCGTTCGGGCCGGAGGAGGACATGCAGATCTTCGGACGCGGCCTGCGCAGGAGGCTGCCGCCGATGTTCGGCGGGGACGAGCGGCGCGTGAAGATGGCGTACAGCCTGCTGTTCTCGCTGCCCAGCACGCCGGTGATCTTCTACGGCGAGGAGATCGGCATGGGGGAGGACCTCGCGGCGGAGGGCCGCATGGCGGTCCGCCTGCCCATGCAGTGGTCGCAGGACGGCGGCTTCAGCCGGACCGAGCCGGTGCGCCCGATGGTCGAGGGTGATTACGGTCCCGCACACGTCAACGTGGCGGCGCAGAAGCGGGACCCCGACTCGTTACTGCGCTGGTTCCAGCTCCTCATCGAGCGCTACCGGGAGTGCCCCGAGCTGGCGTGGGGCGCGTACACGGTGCTGGACGGCGGCCCCGACGCCGTGCTGGCGCACCGCTGCGACGCCGACGGCGCCACAGTGGTGGTCCTGCACAACCTGTCGGACGCGCCGCAGGACGTGGAGCTGCACCTGGACGGCCTGGAGCGCTGCCGGCTGACGGACCTGCTGGTGGACGGCACGCTGGAGGTGCCGGACGACGGCGTCGTCCGCCTGACGCTCGACCCGTACGGCTGCCGCTGGCTGCGCGCCTCGGAGCCCGGGGTCTCCCCTGAGGACGCCTCGGTCAAGTCGCGGTGACGACCGGCCAGGCGGCCATGGCGCGGTCGGCGACCGCGAGCAGCTCGCGGAGGGAGGCGCCGTCGCGGGCCTGGGTGGACATGCCCTGGATGATCGCGGCGTAGAAGGTGGCGAGCCCGTCCGTGTCGGTGCCGGGCGGCAGGCGGCCCGCGCTGACGTCGTCGTCGATGCGCTGCCTGATCGCCGCCTTGGTCGCCTCCCTGAACCCGCGCAGCAGCTCGACCACCTCGGCCGACTCGCAGTTGACGGCGGCACTGATGATCATGCAGCCGTGCGGGTGGTCCGCGCGGGAGTATTCGTGGGCCGCGTCCCGCAGCACGCGCTCGACGGCCTCCCGGGCGGTGGGCTCGTCGGTCAGGGCGCGGGCGGCGAAGGCGCCGTAGGTCTCCTGGTAGCGCTGGACGGACTCCTCGAACAGGCGGCGTTTGTCGCCGAAGGCGGCGTACAGGCTGGGCGGGTTGATGCCCATCGCGGTCGTCAGCGTGGCGACCGAGGTGGCCTCGTAGCCGTGCTGCCAGAACGTGCGCAGCGCGCTCTCCAGCGCCTCGTCCCTGTCGAATCCTCGCCGTCTGGCCATGCGGCAATTCTATAGCGGTCGCTATGCTATTTTTCTGTAGCGATCACTAAAGCAAGGAGACGTTCGCATGTCTGTAGCCGCTCACGCCTTGGGAGACGTCCACTACCGCAAGGAGGGCAGCGGGCCGGGCCTGGTGCTGGTGCACGGCGCGTCCGGCGACGCGGAGACCAACTACGCCCACCTCATGCACGGCCTGTCCGACATCCGCACGGTCATCGCCCCCGACTACGCCGGCAGCGGCCGGACCTTCGACCACGGCGGCGACCTCACTCTCGATCTGCTCGCCGACCAGGTCGCCGCCACCTTCGAGGGGCCGTCGGACCTGGTCGGGTTCTCGCTGGGCGCGGCGGTCGCGGTCACCATCGCGGCCGAGCGGCCCGAGCTGGTCAGGCGGCTGGTGCTGATCGCGGGCTGGACCCACCTCGCCGACTCCCGCCTTGAGCTGGGCCTGCGTACGTGGGCCAGGCTGTCGGAAACCGATCGGGAGAGCTACGCCGCGTACGGGCCGCTCATGGCCTTCAGCCCCGGGTTCGTCGGCGAGATCGGCGTGCAGACCCTGATGGCGGGGGACCCGCCGCCCGGCGCCCTGCGCCAGATCGACCTGGCCCTGCGGGTGGACGTCAGGGACGCGCTGCCGAAGATCACCGCGCCGACCCTGGTCGTCGGGGCGGCCAAGGACTACCTGATCCCGGTCGAGCACGCCCGCGCGTTGCACGCGGCCATCCCGGGCAGTGCGTACGCCGAACTCGACAGCGGCCACGTGGTCCTCCACGAGCGTCCGGAGGAGGTCACCCGGCTGATCAGGAATTTCGTCACCAAGGAGACCAACGGGTGATTCATCCCAGTGCGCTGCTGTTCGACTCGGGTGACACCCTCCAGGGCACGCCGCTGGCCTCCTCCTACGCCAAGGTCGAACCGCCACCGCGCAGCGCACCATCGACCCGGCCGGCTTCGCCGCCTCCAACTGGAAGCCGGCCAGGGACGGCCGGCCGCTGTTCTAGAGGTAGGAGGGCCCGCTGACCCGGTGCCGGAACGTCCACCACACCCACGCCTGCGCCGCCACCAGGAACGGGAGCAGGGTGAGGACGATCGGCACCAGCAGCGGCCCCGACGTGCCGGGCTCCAGCGGCAGCCGGAGCCCGGCCAGCACCCCCACGACCAGCATCGCCGCGGACGTCAGCGCGTACGTGCCCGCCTCGCCGGCCCCGCCCGACGCCACGGCGGCTCGTGTCCGCAGCTCGCCGCGCAGCCGCAGCGCCGCGAACGCCAGCCCGTGCGCGCAGAACAGCGCGGCGACCACCAGCGCGGGCAGCAGCGCGACCGGCCCCTCGATGCCGAGCAGCACCCCGGACAGGATCACGCCGAGGCTGATCGCCAGCCCCCAGCTGCCTGCCACGATGGCGCCGTCCCAAAGAGTCTGCCAGCGCGCCCCCGGCACCCGCCCGCGCAGCCACAGCCCCATGTCGCGCACCACCCACGCGAGCAGCAGCGTCACCACCATGACGAAGTTGCCGTGCAGCAGCTCGCCCTCCAGCCGCGGGAACAGCCCGGCCAGCACCCCGGCCGTGGCGACCAGCCACACCTCGTTGCCGAGGAAGAACGGCGCGATCGCGGCGATCACCTCGCGCCGCTCGCCCGGCGTCCTGCCCAGGTAGGGCAGCGCCATCCCGACCCCGATGTCGGCCCCGGCCAGCACGAGGTAGCCGAGCGCGAAGAAGGCCAGTACGAAGATCTCCATGTGCGGGGGGCTCCTAGAACGAGGGGACGGGGACGGGCGTCTCGACCGGCCGGTCGCCCAGCGCCACCGCGCCGGGTTCGCGACGGGCGTGCCTGGCCAGCAGCCAGGTGTTGACGGCGGTCAGCACCGCGAAGACGGTGGCGAAGGCGAGCACGGAGAACGCCGCCTGTGCCCTCGTGACCGGCGACATGGCCTCCGACGTGCGCAGCAGCCCGTACACGACCCACGGCTGGCGGCCCATCTCGCGGAAGACCCAGCCGCCCAGCATGGCCACGAACGGCACCGGGATCATCAGCGTCAGCACCCAGTGCCACAACCGGAACCGGTACACGGCCGGCTGGATGAGCATGAGCAGGAAGCTCGGGCCCGCCACCGCCATCATCAGCAGCCACAGCATGATCATCACCAGGCCGCCCGCCCGCACCCAGCCGACGTCCGGCAGGTGGTCGCCGGGCCCGAGACTGACGACCAGCTCCGCCTGGAGTGCGGCCAGCCGGTCCGCGTCGGCCGACCAGGCGGCGGACTTCTCGGGCTGCAGGGTCTGGAACGAGAGCCCGCCGATGACGGCGTTGAGGAAGGTCGCGGGCAGCGCGACGCCGATCCCGATGCGCAGCGACTTGCGGAACAGCTCCCACTCGGGTGTGCGGCGGCGCAGGTGGTAGGCGCTCACCCCCGCCATGAAGAATCCGCCGACGATCAGCCCGCCCACCAGCACGTGCCAGAACGCCGCCTGCGCCGCCGGGTTCGCCACCATCGCGCCGAAGTCGGTCAGCCGCAGCCGTCCGCCCTCCACCACGTGGCCCACCGGGTTCTGCAGGAAACCGTTGGCGACGAGGATCCAGAACGCCGACGCGTACGCGGTGAGCGTCACCACCCAGATGAGCGCCAGGTGCGCCCACCGGTTCAGCTTGTTCCAGCCGAAGATCCACAAGCCGAGGAACGTGGACTCGACGAAGAACGCCACCAGCGTCTCGATCGCCAGCGCCGAGCCGAACACGTCACCCGCGTAGTTCGTCAGCCCGCTCCACGACAGCCCGAGCTGGAACTCCATCACCAGGCCGGTGACGATGCCCATCGCGTAGTTGATGATGTAGAGCTGGCCCCAGAACCGGGTCATCCGCAGGTGGACGTCCTTGCCCGAGAACGTCGCCGTGGTCTGCACGACCGCGAGCAGGGTCGCGAGGCCGAGCGTCAGCGCGACGAACAGGAAGTGCGCGCCCGCGGTGAGCGCGAACTGCAGGCGGGCGAGGTCGACGGTGTCCATGCCGTCGAGCCTCCGCCTGCGGCTTCGCCCGCCGCGTCCGTCCACGGCGGGCAGCCGGCGTACCTCCTGGGATGACAGGCGGCCGCCGGCGTACACCTCAGGGAGTAAGCCAGCCCGGTGTGATCATGCCGGCCTCGTACGCGATGACCACGAGCTGCGCCCTGTCGCGCACGCCGAGCTTGGTCAGGATGCGGCTGACGTGCGTCTTCGCGGTGGCGGGGCTGACCACGAGCCGGGCCGCGATCTCGTCGTTGGACAGGCCGCCCGCCACCAGCGTCATGACCTCGCGCTCCCGCTCGGTGAGCGCGTTGAGCTCGGGGCCCGGGTCGGGGCGCTTGACCCGGCCGGCGAACTCGGCGATGAGCCGCCGGGTGATCGACGGCGCGATGAGGGCGTCGCCCCTCGCCACCACCCGGACGGCGTGGATCAGCTCGGCCGGCTCGGTGTCCTTCACCAGGAAGCCGCTGGCGCCCGCGCGCAGCGCTCCGTAGACGTAGTCGTCCAGGTCGAACGTGGTCAGGATGATCACCTTGACGTCGCCGAGCGCCTGGTCGCCGGCGATGCGGCGGGTGGCCTCCAGGCCGTCGAGCTCGGGCATGCGGATGTCCATGAGCACCACGTCGGGGCGGTGCTCGCGGGCTCCGTCGATCGCCTGGGCGCCGGTGGCGGCCTCGGCCACCACCTCGATGTCGTCCTCGTCGCTGAGTATCGACCGGAATCCGGCGCGTACCAGGGTCTGGTCGTCGGCGAGCAGTACGCGGATCATCGAGCCTCGTTCGTGAGCGGGGTGGGTCATGGGGTGAGGGGGAGGCGGGCGGTGACGCGGAAGCCGCCCTCTGGGCGGGGGCCCGCCTCCAGCGTGCCGCCGAGGGCGGTGGCGCGTTCGCGCATGCCCTGGATGCCGTAGCCGGTGCCGCCGTCGTAGGGGGCGCCCGGGCCCTCATCTTCCACGCAGATGATGATATTTCCGGACTTGTTGGTGACGGTGAGGGCCGCCTCGTCGGTGCCCGCGTGGCGGGAGACGTTCGTCAGCGCCTCCCTGATGATGCGGGCGGCGGCCAGGTCGACCTCGGTGGGCAGCGCGTCCAGCGGGCCCGACGTCTCCGTACGGACCCGCAGTCCCGACGCCTTGACCAGCTCGTCCAGCCGTGCGAGCCCGGCGGCGGGCCCGGTCGGCGCGTCCTCGTCCACCTGCCGCAGCACGCCCAGCGTGGTGCGCAGCTCGCGCAGCGTCTCCTTGCTGGTGTCCTTGATCGTGCGCAGCGCCGCCTCGGCGTCCTCTGGCCGCTTCTTCAGCCCGTGCAGCGCCGCCGCGGCCTGCACGTTGATCATGGAGATGTTGTGGCCGATCACGTCGTGCAGCTCGCGCGCGATGCGCAGCCGCTCCTCGCCGGCCCGCCGCCTGGCCTCCTCCTCCTTCGTGCGCAGCGCGTCGAGCGCGAGCTGCCTGGCCGCTTCGAGGTACGCGCGGCGGTTGCGGGTGACGCCGCCGAACGCGATGGCGGCCACCACCCACCCGGCGATCATGATGAACATGCTGTCGTCCACGTGCCGGACGCCGCCGCTCTCGCCGTAGCCCATGGCCAGCAGCGCGGCCGCGCCCGTCGCCACGGCGGCGGCCAGGTGGCCCCGGTCGGCGGCGGTGTAGAGGGCGACGAAGATCACCACGATGAGCGGCCCGTCGAGCTTCGCGTACGGGTAGTAGGCGACGGTCGAGACCGCCGCCACGATCACCGCGGCGACCGGGTGCCGCCGCCGCGCCAGCAGCGCGCCGCAGGCGGCCAGCGGCAGCACGACGTCGAGCGCGTTGAGCTCGACGGGGCGGCGGGTGACGTAGGTGACGACGAGGCCCGCCAGCACGGCGGCGCAGATCGCGAGCGACACGATCGTGCCGGTGGAGAGCCTCGACATGGCTCCCATTCTGGACGTTGCCCGCGCTGCCCGGTAATCGCCCGGGTACTGCTGGGTAGAGCCCGTGCATGAGCACCAAGGACGAACTCCAGCAGATCGAAGCGGATCTGGCCCGGCTGCGCGCCGAGAACCAGGAGATCCGCGACCAGATCAGGGACATCGGCGCGACCGACCAGGTCGAGATCGGGGCGATGATCAGCCAGGCGGATGAGCAGGTCGAGCTCATCGCCGAGCTCGAACGCCGCCGCGACGGGCTGCTGCAGAAGCTGGAGACAGGAGGCGACAAGGAGGGCACCCGCTGACCGGCCGCCCTCCTGGGAGGTCAGCCGACGGTCGCGGCAGGGGGGTGGCGTAGGGCGGCGCCCACCTCGTGCAGGTGGGACAGCGCCTGCCCGTACGACTCGAACAGGCCGGTCTCCAGGTAGCTGACGCCGATCTCGGCGCAGTACCGCTCGACGATGGGCTGTGCCTTGCGCAGGTTGGGCGCCGGCATGTTGGGGAACAGGTGATGCTCGATCTGGTAGTTGAGCTGGCCGAGCGCGATGTCGGTGAACCAGCCGCCGCGCACGTTCCGCGAGGTGAGCACCTGCTTGCGGAGGAAGTCCAGCTTGTCGTCCTTGGTGAGGACGGGCATGCCCTTGTGGTTGGGTGCGAACGTACTGCCGAGGTAGACCCCGAACAGGCCCTGGTGCACGATCAGGAACAGCACCGCCTTGCCGGGCGAGAGCACGGCGAAGACCGCGCCGAGGTAGATCACGGCGTGCACGACCAGCAGGGTCAGCTCCAGCTTGCGGCGCTTGGCGGCGGGGTTCAGCAGCGCCTTGAAGCTGGCGACGTGCAGGTGCCAGGCTTCGAGCGTGAGCAGCGGAAAGAACCAATAAGCCTGATATTTCGCGATAAACCGGGGCAAGCCGGAGCTGCGCGCCACCTGATCCTCCGACCAGACGATCACCGCGGGGGAGACGTCGGGGTCGTGGTCCTCGTGGTTGGGGTTGGCGTGGTGGCGGTTGTGCTTGGTGTTCCACCACCCCCAGCCCAGGCCGATGCCGAGATTGCCGACGATCAGGCCGGCGACGTCGCTCGGCCGCCGCGTCCTGAAGACCTGGCGATGGCCGAGGTCGTGGGCGAGGAAGCCGAGCTGCCCGAAGACCACTGCCAGGACGGCGGCCAGCAGCAGCTGGAGCCAGGAGTCGCCGAGCCAGGCGAACAATGCCCAGCAACCGGCGTACACGACGGCGGCGATGGTCATCCGCACGGCGTAGTAAACAGGGCGCCGGTTCAGCAGGCCGGCGTCCGTGATGCGATGGGCTAGTCGGGCGAAATCACTGCCTCGAGTGTCGATCGTGCCGGGACTGGCCACAGGTCTCCTTACTTCGCGGTGCAAGTTGCCCTAACCATCGCGCATCCATCGCCAAACCGGAAGGACGCCGCCTGTCCCTCGGCGTCCGCCGGGACGCACGCCGCCCCGCTCGCCGGGCTGGCGTTCGAGCTGACGGGCCTGGCCATGGCCCTGAACCACGCGATCCGGCTGCACCGCGACCCCGAGGCCGCCGCGCCTTCGCCGCCCGCCTCGGCGAGCCCGCGAAGACCGGCGGCGATCACCACTGAGGAGGGGTGGGGCTGGTCAGGCGGTGGCGAGGCGGTCGAAGAGGGCGAGGGCCGCTTCGCGGACCTCGGCCGGCGTCACGCCGTCCAGGGTCTTTCTCGCGTCGTCGATGTCGCGGGTGGTGGCCAGGGTGATGGCCACGGACGTGGCGGCGGCGCGGTCGATCGATCCCGTCGGGGCGGCGTCGGCCATTTCCTGGGCGCTCGCGGCGAGGTCGAGGTTGTCTCTCAACGGATCTCCTCGGGTGAAGACGGTTCGGCCCATTGCATCACTTGAGGTCGTGCTGCATCCACCATTCGGTGAATTCCCGGCACCGCCCGTCGGGTCCGAATCGGATCACCCATAGATTGCTGTACGTTTTGTCCGGATATGTCGTAACTCCCTGGATGATGCTCACATCGTCCGTCACACAAACCGGATGCCATTGAAAGTCTGCCTCGCCAGGCTTGTCCTGCCGGCCCAGCCACTGCGAGATGATCTCGTCGCGCCCCTGCCAGGGCCTGCTGAAAGGCTCGGGGTAGTAGACCGCGCTCTCGGTGAACAACGCGGCGATGTCGTCGGGGTCGTTGGAGTTCCAGGCTCGGACATACCCCTCGATCCAGGGACGCGGCTCGATCACGGAGTCATCCTCTCAAGGGATCATGGCCCACGGACATCAGCTCCCGCCGTGAGTCGTCGTCCGTACGGTCGCCCTTGGTCTCGACGATCTCCACGACCCGGCGCATCACGTCGAGGTCGGCCCCGGTGAGGTCGCCCTTGCGCTTGGTCAGAACGTGCAGCACGCCCCGGCCCAGCTCGTCGATGCCGAGATCGGGGTCGGCGGGGAAGCTCTCCTCGCCGGAGGCCTCGGCGAGCAGATAGGCGCGCAACTCCTCGGAGTTCATGTTGACGGTCCGGTGGAACTGTTCCCACAGCATGTCGGTGTCGAAAGCCTCGGTCATACTCGCCCGCCTACCCGGCCGGCCCCGCCTTACGCTCCCCCGTGACCGTGCGCGAAAGGTTACGATTCGCTCCCTTTCAGATCACGTTCGGGTACAGAGGTACTCAGAACGTCTCTTCCTCACTCGGTAGGTTCGGAGCCGTCTCCGCGCGGGGGACGCGGGGGCGGCTTCCCTGAGACTCGCCGCGGAGGAGGGGACGGCACGTGCCGCGGGCCAGGGAGAGGCGGTCTGCCAGCCGCCCCGCCCGCCGCTCGCGGCACGTGCCGCGCAGGGGCGTCTCAGGCGACGGGGCCGGTGCTGCCACGCGGGGTGAGGCTGGCGGCGCGGTCTTCGTACGGGGGCACGCTCTCGCCCGCGATGAGGGCCAGCAGGCGCTGCGCCGCGTGCGCGCCGTAGGCCGGGATGTCGCGGGTGAGAGCGGTCAGCGGCGGGCGTACGACCTGGGCGAGCGGCGAGTCGTCCCACGCCACGATGGACAGGTCGCGCGGCACCTCCACCCGCATCTCCTGCGCCACCGACAGCCCCGCGACGGCCATGATGTCGTTGTCGTAGACGATGGCGGTGGGCCGGTCGGTGGAGCTGAGCAGCCGCCTGGTGGCCCGCGCGCCCTCCTCGCCGGTGTAGTCGGTGTGCACGATGACGTGCTCGGCCACGCCCTCGCACGCCTGCACGAACGCCTGGTCGCGGACCGCCGTGTGCACCAGCGCGGGCAGCCCGGCCACCCGGGCGATGCGGCGATGGCCGAGCGCCACGAGGTAGCCGACGGTCTCGCGCACCGCCTCGCCGTCGTCGGACCAGATGGCCGACAGCGAGCCCGACTCCGACGGATGCCCGATGACCACGACGGGCATGCCGAGCCGCTCAAGCTCGGCCACCCGGGAGTCGGCGTAGTGCAGGTCCACGAGGAACACGCCGTCGATGCGGCTCTCGCCCCACCAGGTGCGGTAGACCTCGCTCTCCTGCTGGTGGCTGGTGACCACCTGGAGCAGCAGGCCGTAGGAGCGGTCGGCGAGCACGCCCTCGATGCCGCTGATCAGCTCCATGAAGAACGGCTCGACGCCGAGGATGCGCGCGGGCCGGCAGAGCGCGAGCCCGACGCAGTTGGCCCGGGCGCCGTTGAGCGCGCGGGCGGCGCTGTTGGGCCGCCAGCCGATCTCCTCGGCGATGGCGACGATCCGTGCCCGCGTCGCATCCGACACCCCTGGCTGGCCGTTGAGCGCGTAGGAGACCGCTACTTTGGAGACCCCCGCACGGCTGGCGATGTCGGCGATCGTGGGACGTTTCACGGACTGATATTAACCGCTTAAGCCGCGTGCCAGGGCTTCGCTTCCTGCGTCTCCTTGGCGTCGCCGGCCACGCGCAGCGCGTACGTCGGCCGCTCGGCCCCCTCGACGGGCCCGAGGTAGGCGTGCCCGGTCATGTGACACCACGCCGGCAGATCGACGGGCGCGGCCGGATCGGTGGCGATCAGGTGGATCACCGCGCCGGGCCCGGCCTCGCGCACGTGGCCGCGCAACTCGATGAGCAACTGCACGCACAGCTTGTCGCCGCCGTCCACCACGAGATCAGGCATGCTTCTAGCAAACCACCCCGCGGATCACGGACGCACACCACCCTCAGGAGATGCCGGGCGGGGCGGTGGAGTCGCGGATGACGAGCTGGCACGGCAGCGTGTGCACGCCGGGCGTCGCCTTGCCGTCGATGGCCGCGAACAGGTGCTGGGCGGCCGTTCGGCCGAGCACTTCGAGGTTCATGTCGACGGTGGTCAGGGCGGGCCTGGTCTCGGTGGAGAGCACCTCCCAGTTGTCGTAACCGACCACCGCGATGTCGTCGGGGATGCGCCGTCCCCGCTCTCTGGCGCCCTCGACGAACCCGGCGGCGATCTGGTCGCTGCCGCAGAACACCGCGTCGATCTCCGGCTCGGCCATCAGCAGCATCTCGGCCGCGTGCCGCCCCCACCGCTGCGACCACACGCCCGACAGGGTCTGCCCGGCCTGCTCGACGCCGGCCTCGGCGAGCGCCCTGCGCACGCCCTCCTCGCGGTCGCGGGCCGCCTTGTAGTGGGCGGGCCCGGTGATGTGCGCGATGCGGCGCCGGCCGAGCGCGAGCAGGTGCTGGACGGCCATGGCGGCGGCGCCCACGTCGTCGGGCACGAACGAGACGTCGCCGGGGTCCTCGGACGGGCCGTAGGCGTAGACGACGGGGACCGGCAGGTCCTTGCTGATCGACGGCCGCGGGTTGGTGCTCTCGCCCACCACGATGAGCCCGTCGACCCGCCGCGACAGCAGCGCGCGTACGTGGTGCTGCTCCCTGATGGCGTCGCCGCGCGCGTCGCACAGCAGCACAGCCATCTCCCCGGCCCCGAACGCGTCCTCCGCGCCGAGCAGCACCGGGATGCCGAACCGGCCGACGCTGTCGGAGGTGAGCAGGCCCACCGTGCGCGTCTGCCCGGACAGCAACCCCCTGGCCAGGGCGTTCGGCTGGAAGGAGAGCTCCGCCGCGGCGGCCAGCACGCGCTCGCGCGTGGCCGCGCGCACGTCCTGACGCCCGTTGAGCGCCTTGGAGGCCGTGGCGATGGACACCCCCGCCAGCGAGGCCACATCGTTGATGGTCGCCCGCTTACCCGCCATACTTCGAAACCCTTTTCGGTCTATGGGAACTGCTTAGCACCTTAGCACCCATTGACACGGCCTCACGTTTCTTCTACGTTTCCGAAAACCTTTAAGTGCAGGAGCACATCATGAGACGAAGGCTGGCAGGGATCTCCCTCTTCTCGGTGTTAGCGCTCACAGCCGCAGCCTGCGGCAACAGCGGCGGCGGCGACGGCGGGCAGCCCGCGGACGGCCCCGTGACGATCACGATGTGGACTCGCGCGGCCACGCAGACCCAGACGGAACGCCTGGTCCAGGCATACAACAGCAGCCACAAGAACCAGGTCGAGCTGACCGTCATCCCCACCGACAACTACCAGCCCCGCATCGCCGCCGCAGCCGGGGCCAAGCAGTTGCCCGACGTGTTCGCGGCCGACGTCATCTTCGTCCCGAACTACACCTCCCAGGGCCTGTTCATGGACCTGACCGACCGCATCGCGAAGCTGCCGTACAAGGACAAGCTCGCGCCCTCGCACATGAAGCTCGGCACGCTGGACGGCCGTCAGTACACGCTTCCGCACACGCTGGACCTGTCGGTCTGGTTCTGGAACAAGGACCTGTACGACAAGGCCGGGCTCGACCCCGAGCAGGGCCCGAAGACGCTCAAGGAGCTGGCCGAGCACGCCACCACCATCCAGGACAAGCTCGGCGAGGACGGCAAGGTCCACGGCACGTTCTTCGGCGGCAACTGCGGCGGCTGCTACGTCTTCACCTTCTGGCCCTCGGTCTGGGCGGCCGGCGGCCAGGTCATGAACGACGACGGCACCGCCTCGCTCAACGACCAGCCGGCGATGACCGAGGTCTTCAGGATCTGGCGCGAGCTGTACGAGAAGAAGGCCACGGGACCGACCGCCAAGGAGGAGCAGGGCCCGACCTGGACCGGCTTCTTCCCCAAGGGCGAGATCGGCGTCATGCCGATGCCCTCGACCACGCTCGGCCTGATGCCGAAGGACATGAAGATCGGCGTCACCCCCATCGCCGGCCCCGACGGCGGCGAGTCCACGTTCGTCGGCGGCGACTCCGTCGGCATCGCGGCGACCACCGAGCACGCGGACGCGGCCTGGGAGTTCCTGTCCTGGACGGTGTCCGACGAGGCGCAGGTCGAGGTCATGGCCAAGAACAAAGACGTGGTCGCGCGCACCGACCTGGCCGGCAACACGTACTCGGCCGAGGACCCGCGGGTGGTGCTCATCAACTCGCTGGTGGCCAAGGGCCGGACGCCGTACGCGCTGCGCTTCGGCCAGACCTTCAACGACCCGCAGGGCCCGTGGCTGCGGCTGGCCCGCGAGGCGGTGTTCGGCGACGCCTCGAAGGTGCCCCAGCTGAACGCCGAGATCACGAAGTCGCTGCAGCAATGACGCTGACCGCCGGCAGATCCGGGCGGCGGGCGGCGCACTCCGCGCCCTCCGCCCGGTGGCGCAGCAGCAGGAAGGTGCAGGGCTGGCTGTACGCCGCCCCGACGGCGGTCATCGTCGGCGTGCTGTTCGTCGCGCCGCTGGTGCTGGTCGTCTGGATGTCGCTCAACCGCTGGCCGCTGCTCGGCCCGGCGACGTTCAACGCGCCGGACAACTACACGAAGATCGCCGACAACCCGCTGTTCGTGGACGCGGTGCTCTTCACGCTGAAGTACACGGCGATCACGACCGTGCTGCTGTCGCTGGTGGCGCTCGGCCTCGCGCTGCTGGTGCAGGAGCGCAGGCCGGGCGTCGCGTTCTTCAGGACGGCGTTCTTCCTGCCGGGAGCGGTCGGCTTCGCCGCGGCGGGCCTGCTGTTCTACGGCATGCTGAACAACGACTTCGGCCCCATCGACCCGATGCTCCAGGCGCTCGGCGTCACCGGCGAGCCGGTCAAGTGGATCGGCACGCCCAACATGGCGCTGTTCTCCACGATCACGCTGGTGCTCTGGCGCTTCGCCGGCTTCAACATGCTGATCCTGCTGACCGGCCTGCAGGCCATCCCGACCGAGGTGTACGAGGCCGCGCGCAGCGACGGGGCGGGCCGCTGGCAGATCCTCACCAGGATCACGCTGCCGCTGCTGCGCCCCACGCTGGCGCTGATGCTCATCCTCAGCGTCACAGGCTCGCTGCTGGCCTTCGACCAGTTCTTCGTCTTCACCAACGGCGGCCCGGACAACAGCACGGTCTCCATGGTGATGGTCATCTACCGGGACGCGTTCTTCCGCTTCGACCTCGGCGGCGCGGCGGCCCTGTCGGTCGTGCTGCTGCTGGCCCTCGTCGGCCTGAACGCGCTGATGATGAGGAGGCTCAGGTGAGTCGCTCCCTCACGCTGTCCGCGCTGGCGGTGCTGTTCCTGTTCCCGCTGGTGTGGAGCGGGTACGCCTCGCTGGAGGAGCCGTCCAACTACCTGGAGATGGCGAGCTTCGGCGAGGGGCTCGACACGTACGCGGCCAACAGCGTCCTGGTGTCCGCCATGACGGTGGGCGGCACGCTGCTGGTGTCGGCGCTCGGCGGCTACGGCTTCGCCCGCTTCGACTTCCCCGGCAAGAACCTGCTGTTCCTCGCCACGCTGGCGATCCTCATGGTGCCGTACGCGACGATCCTCATCCCGCTGTACGTGCTGCTCGGCTACCTCGGCCTGCAGAACTCCCTGGTGGGCCTGTCGCTGGTGTTCGTGATGTTCCAGCTCCCGTTCGCGCTGTTCATGATGCGCAACGCGTTCGAGGCACTGCCGCGCGAGCTGGAGGAGGCCGCGCTGGTCGACGGGTGCGGCACGTTCCGCGCGTTCGCCAGGATCCTGCTGCACGCGGTGCGGCCCGCGCTGGTCACGGTGGGCCTGTTCGCCTTCCTGGCCTCGTGGAACGACTTCTTCGCGCCGCTCATCCTGCTCAACGACGGCTCGTCGTTCACGCTGCCGGTGGCCGTGGTGAGCATGACGCAGCACACGTTCGGCGCCATCGACTACGGCATGCTCCAGGCCGGCGTCATGGTGATGGCGATCCCCTGTCTCGTTCTCTTCGTCGTTCTGCAGCGCCACTACGTGCGCGGATTCATGTCAGGAGCTCTGCGTGGCTGATCCTGTCCTGCCCTCATCGGGCGCCCTGTCCCCGCTCGGCCTCGACGCGGTACGCCTCCTTCCCGGCTTCTGGGGCGACCGCGTGGCGCTCAACCGCGAGGTCACGATCGCCCACTGCCTGGAATGGGAGGAACGCGAGGGCTGGATCGGCAACTTCCGCGGCGAGCGGCCGCGCAGGGGCCGGGAGTTCAGCGACTCGGAGATCTACAAGCTGCTGGAGGCGATGGCCTGGGCCGGGCATCCCGGCCTGCCCCCGCTGGCCGAGACCGTCGCGCAGGCTCAGGAGGGCGACGGCTATCTCAACACCCGCTGGTCGGGCAGCCGCTACACCGACTTCGCGTGGGGCCACGAGCTGTACTGCTACGGCCATCTCATCCAGGCGGGCGTGGCCAGGCTGCGGACGTACGGGGACGACCTGCTCACCGAGGTGGCCGTCAAGGCGGCCGACCACGTGTGCCGCCGCTTCATGGACGGCACCGAGACCTGCGGCCACCCGGTGATCGAGATGGCGCTGGTCGAGCTGTACCGCGCCACCGGCACCGCGCGCTACCTGGAGATGGCCCGCCGCTTCGTCGAGCGGCGCGGCCTGCCCGCGCTGGCCGACATCCCGTTCGGGCGCGGCTACTACCAGGACGACGTGCCGGTCAGGCAGGCGCAGGTGTTCCGCGGGCACGTCGTACGCGCGCTCTACCTGGCCTCCGGCGTCGTGGACG
Organism: Nonomuraea sp. NPDC004580; assembly: GCF_040609855.1. Taxonomy (NCBI): domain Bacteria; kingdom Bacillati; phylum Actinomycetota; class Actinomycetes; order Streptosporangiales; family Streptosporangiaceae; genus Nonomuraea; species Nonomuraea sp. NPDC004580. The sequence continues at coordinate 119,947 of NZ_JBEXLH010000007.1, forward strand.
TGGCGGTCGAGACGGGGGACCAGGAGCTGCTGAAGACGGTCGAGGCCCAGTGGGAGCGCACGGTGGCCCGGCGTACCCACCTGACCGGCGGCATGGGCTCCAGGCATGCCGACGAGTCGTACGGGGAGGACTGGGAGCTGCCGCCGGACCGCGCGTACAACGAGACGTGCGGCGGCATCGCCTCGATCATGCTGTCGCACCGGCTGCTGCTGGCCACCGGCGACGTGCGCTACGCCGAGCTGGCCGAGCGCACGATGTACAACCTGCTGGCCACCGGCGTCGCGCTCGACGGCCGCTCGTTCTTCTACGTCAACCCGCTGCACGTGCGGGTGCCCGCGACGCCGCTCGACGGGGTCAACCACGCGGCCGAGGGCGGGTTGCGCTCGCCCTGGTTCGACGTCTCGTGCTGCCCGAACAACATCGCCCGCACGCTCGCCTCGCTCCCCGCGTACGTGGCCGCGGGCTCCCGTGACGGCGTCGTCATCCACCACCTCACCCCGGCCGAGATCCGGCACGGCGGGCTCGCGCTGCGGGTCGAGACCGGCTACCCGTGGACCGGCTCGGTCACCGTCCGGGTGCTGGAGGACGGCGCGGGCCGCATCGCCGTACGGGTGCCCGCGTGGGCGGCGGACGCGACGCTGGCCAGGGTGCCGGCGTCGGCGCCCGACGCGCCGCTGCGGGAGGAGCCGCGGGTGCGGCCCGCCGAGCCCGGCTACGTCGCCGCCGACGGGCCCTGGCGGGCCGGCGACGAGCTGCGGCTCGAGCTGCCGATGCGGCCGCGCTGGACCTTCCCGGACCGGCGCATCGACGCGCTGCGGGGGAGCGCGGCGGTCGAGCGGGGGCCGCTGGTCTACTGCGCGGAGTCGGTGGCCGACGAGCCGCCGCTCGGCGACCTGACCGCGCACGCCGAGCCGCCCGTGGAGCACGAGGGCGACGGCGTGGTGGAGCTGGAGGTGGGGGCCGCGATCGGCTCAGGGGCGAACGGCGGCTGGCCGTACGGGGCTCCGTCCGCGACCGGCGGGGGCGGCGACGTGCGGCTGCGGCTCGTCCCTTATCACCGGTGGGGCAACCGGGGTCCCGCCACCATGCGTGTCTGGCTACCGATCTCAGGATCGAAGGCCACCGTTACCGTCCGCTAACGCCTATATTGTCCAGGCCCCGCGCGTTCGGCCGGGGCCAGGACAGCGGCCGCCGGCACCCCCGTCGGCCGGCGCGAGGCGTGCGGGCCGGCCGGAGAAGGGCGGCCCGGGGAGGCGGGCGGAGCACGATGGCCGAACGTCCCGGCGGCGAGGTCGAGCCGCTGGCGGAGGAGGGGCGGCGGCTCACCGGCGGGGTGGTGTTCGCGGCCGTCCTGGCGGTGGCTTCGCCGCTGCTCGGCCTGCTCGCCGTCCTCGTCTACCTCGGGCTGCCGCCGGAGTGGACGCCGCCCGAGATGGCGAGCCCGCAGACCGCCGTCATCTTCACCTTCCCCGCCGTCGGCGCGTTCCTGCTCCACCACCGGCCCCAGCTCAACATGGCCTGGCTCATGGTCATCGGCGGGACGGCCGCCGGGGTCAGCGACCTGGCCAGGATGCTGATGTTCCGGGTCGCCGCCGACGGCGAGCTGCTCATGGCCGGCTGGTTACGGGTCCCGGCCCAGCTCGGCTGGGCGATCTGCGGCCTGACGCTGACCATGGTGCTGCCGCTCTACTCGCCCGACGGCCGCCTGCCGTCCAGGCGCTGGCGGCCGGTCCTGTGGCTGGGCGCCGCCGCGCTCGGGACCGCCACCGTGCGGGCCCTGATCAGGGTGACGCCGCCGCGCGCGGGCTACCCGTACCCCGAGGTCATCCCCAACCCGACGCAGGCGCCCGCGCTGGCGCCGTACCTGGACGTGGTGGACGTAGCGAGCTGGGTCGGCATCTACACCGCGATGGCGCTGGCGTGGCTGTCGATGGCGGTGCGCATGCGGCGCGCCGGGCCCGAGGTGCGGCGGCAGATCGGCTGGCCCATGTTCGCCTTCGCCGGGTACATCGTCTTCCTCGTCGGGGCCGCGATCTGGCCCGCTCTGATCTGGCCGGCGGTCGCGTGGGCGGCGGCCATCCCGTTCGCGGTGGCGTTCTCCGTCATGCGGTACCGGCTCTACGGCATCGACACCGTGATCAGCCGGGCGTTCGTGGCGGCCGGGGTGGTGGCCGTGGTCAGCGCCGTCTACTTCGGCGCGGGCGCGCTGTCCGGGCTGCTCGTCTCCGGCTACCACCAGGTCGCCGGGGTCGCCGCCGCGCTGTTCGCCGGCGTCTTCTTCCACCCGCTGCGGCGGGCGCTCCAGCGGGCCGTGGACCGGCTCCTGTACGGCTCCGTCGGCGACCCCGCCGTGCTGGCCGCCCGGCTCACCCAGGCGGTCCGGCGCGGCGACCCGGCCGAGGCGCTGACCTCGGTGGTGAGCGTGCTGCGCGACGGGCTCGCGGTCGAGGGCGTCGCCGTCGAGGTGACCGACGGGGAGCCCCCTTACGTCGAGAGCGGCCGGGTGGGTCCGTCGCCGCGCGAGGTGCCGCTGGTCTGGCACGGCACCCGGGTCGGGCGGCTGCTCGTCGGGCCGCCGGGGCCGCGCCGCTTCCCCGCCGCGCACAACGACCGGGTGCTGGGCACGCTCACGCCGTACGCCGCCGACGTCGCCCACGCCGTACGCATGGCCGCCGACCTGCAGCGCTCCCGCGAGCGCATCCTGACCGCGCGCGAGGAGGAGCGCCGCCGGCTGCGCCGCGACCTGCACGACGGGCTCGGCCAGAGCCTGTCGGCCATGGCGATGACCGTGAACATGGCCCGCCTCACGCTCACATCCTCTCCCGAGGCGGCGGGCGAGCTGCTGCGGGAGCTGTCCACCGGCATGGGCGCCGTCACCCAGGACGTCAAGGAGCTGGTGTACGGCCTGCGCCCGCCCGCCCTCGACGACCTCGGCCTGGCCGGCGCCCTCCACGGCCTCGCCGGCGGGCCCCAGCCCGAGGCGGCGGACGGCGCCGCCGGTTCGTCCCCTGAGGTCACGGTGGAGGTCGAAGGCGACCTGGACGACCTCCCCGCCGCCGTCGAGGTGGCCGTCTACCGCATCGTCCAGGAGTCCCTGACGAACGTCCGCCGCCACGCCGAGGCGACTACGGCCGCGATCACCGTCCAGCGCGAGGATGGCCGCCTGCGCGTCCTGGTCACCGACGACGGCAAGGGCCTCCCGGACACGCCCCGCGCCGGCGTCGGTCTGGGATCGATGCGCGAACGCGCCGCAGAACTGGGCGGCGTCTGTGTGGTCACCGGCTCACCCGGCACCGGCACCCGCGTGGAGGTCACCCTCCCGCTCCTGGCCACCCCTTCCGAGGACCGGGCCCGCCTTCCCTGAGCCGTGGGGAGGCGGGCCCTTCGCCTCACGTCAGGAGGCCGCGCACGTGTAGGAGGAGACGGTGGCGGTGTTGCCGGTGGGGCGGGTCACCTGGAAGCCGAAGCTCGTCGAGCCGCCGGCGCTCAGGGTGCCGTTGTAGGCGGCGTTCCTGGCCGTGACCGTCTGGCCGCTCACCGAGACCGAGGCGTTCCACGAGCCGGCCAGGGTGTGGCCGGCGGGCAGGGTGAAGGTGACGCTCCAGCCGGTGATGCCGGAGGTGCCGCCGTTGGTGACGGTGACCGGCTGTACCACGTACCCGCCGCTCCACTGGGTCTGGACGGTGCCGGCGGCGGTGCAGCCGCCGCCGTTGCCGCCGCCCGAGGTGGTGGTGAAGGTGGCGGGCGGCGAGTTGCCCGACTGGTTGCCCGCGCCGTCGCGGGCGCGGACGTACACCTGGTACTGCGTCGAGGGGCTCAGCCCGGTGAGCGTGACGGAGCTGGTGACGCTCTGCCCGAGCAGGGTGTCGTTGCTGCCCTGCTCCCGGTAGACGTCATAACCGGCCAGTCCCGAGCCGCCCGAGTCGGTGGAGGCGGTCCAGGTGAGGGTCGCGCCGCCGGAGGTGATGGCGGCGGCGGACGGGGTGCCGGGCGTCGTGGGGGCGGTGGTGTCGGTGCCGCCGCCGCCGAAGTACGTCGCCTCGCGCGAGGTCTGCCCGATGCCGTTGGCGCCGTTGAAGATGCGCTGCCCCCAGGAGGTCAGGCTGGCCGGGTCGAAGTTGTTCACCATGTCGAGGTATTCGACCCCGCCGCCGTTGCCGCTCCACGACCAGCCGATGTAGCCGATGCCCCGCGACTGGGCCTGTGCCATGATCGTGTCCTCGTCGGGGTTGCCGTCGCTGTGGTTGTGCCCGAACTCGCCGATGACCAGCGGCAGCCCGGCGGTCCGGAAGGCGTCCAGGTACGCGGTGATCTCGGCGGCGGTGTCGTAGACGCCGTACATGTGGACGGAGAAGACCGTGTTGTCCTGCGGGTCGGCGTCGGCCACCCGCTGCGCGTTGTCCCGCATGACGGACTGCCAGTCCTGGCCCCAGTTGGGCGCGTCCACCATCAGCAGGTGCTGGAAGCCCAGGCCGCGCATCCGGGTGATGGCGTCGATGGTGGCGGAGGTCCAGGACGAGGGGTTGTTGTTGCCGATCGGCTCGTTGCCGATGTTGACGATGATGAAGTCTTCTGTGCCGGTGAGCGCGCTCTTGACGCTGTTCCAGTAGTCGACGGCCTGGTCCAGCGTGTACGCGCCGCTCTGCTCGCCGTAGCCGGTGGTGTCGTGGTTTTCGAGCACGCATATTAACCGGTTCTGCCGACACAGCGAGACGATATTGGCGACGTCGGAGGCGCCGTTGGCGGGCCACCGGCCGCCGCTCAGCACCACCCGTACGGTGTTGGCGCGCAGCGCCTTGATGTGCGCGAAGGCGCCCGTCTGGCTCGTGTACCAGGTGTGGGCGTGGCTGACGCCGCGCATGACGAACGCGTTCCCGTTGGCCTCGACGATCCTGGTGCCGCTGACCCGGAGCCCGACGGCGGCGTGCGCCGGGGCGGCGGGGAGGATCAGCATCGTGAGGAGGAGCGACAGGAGCGCCGCCACGGCGGCCCCGAGTCGTGTGCTCATGGAGGGGTGCCCTTCTCTGTTAACCGGTTAGGTCGGCGGGCCCACATGGTCCGCGCAAATCACGCCGATGTACAGGAAGAGGGGGCGGGGCGGTCAGGAATGCCTGGATCCGGGTGAAACTTTCACCTCGGGCGGCTCGTCCCGCAGCGCCGGCAGGCCCAGCGCGATCGCCGTCAGCGCGCGGGTGAGCGTGGGCTCCAGCCGGGGGCAGGCCGCGGCCAGTTCGGGGTCCTCGGCGTAGACCTGGAGGATGGCGGGCGGCGGGTTGGAGGCCGGGTAGAGCATGCCGGCCAGCCCGCACGCGGCGCCCACCAGCTCGCCGCCCTCGCGCGCGGTCAGCCCGGCGACGGGGGCCACCCGCGCGCCCAGCTCGGCGGTGACCCCGATCGCCGTCCGCTTGTACGTGCGGGCCGCCAAGACGGAGACGTTGTGCTCCAGGCTGTTGGACGAGTGGCTCATCAGGTCGCAGAACAGCGGCCGCTCGACCAGCGTGCCGGTCAGCACGGCCACCACCCGCCGCACGCCTTCCGCCTGCCCGGGAGGCTCGTCGCGGAGGGCCGCGGCCACGGCGTCGGCCCACGAGTGCCACTCCGCGGCGAGCAACTCCAGATAGATCTCCTCGCGGGTGCCGAAATAGCGCACGATGTTGGACTTCGCGAGCCCGACGGCGTCGGCGACCGCGCCGAGGCTGACGTTGCGGACACCCGAGGTACGGGCGAGCTCGCGTGCGGCGGCGAGGATCGCCTCGCGCCGCTGCTGCTTGTGCTCGGGCCTCCTGGCCCGGCGAAACGCCGCCCTTGTCATGTCGTCAGCAGCATAACGCGCATAGATAACAGAACGTCGGTCTCTTGTTAGGTGAACGTCGTTCTGTTAACGTCACCCCCATATCCGCCATGGGAGGACTCTCGAGTGACCGAGATACGGATGAAGGTGAACGGCGACGTCGTGGCCCTCGACGTCGAGCCGTGGGTGAGCCTGCTCGACGCGCTGCGCGACCGGATCGGCCTGACCGGCCCCAAGAAGGGCTGCGACCAGGGGGCCTGCGGCGCGTGCACGGTGCTGGACGGCGGCATGCGGATCAACTCCTGCCTGGCCCTGGCCGTCCAGTACGACGGTCACGAGATCACCACCATCGAGGGCGTGGACCACCCGCTCCAGGAGGCGTTCGTCCGCCACGACGGCCTCCAGTGCGGCTACTGCACGCCGGGCCAGATCTGCTCGGCGATCGGCATGCTGGCCGAGCACGCGGCCGGGCAGCCCAGCGCGGTCACGGGCGAGGCGGCCGTGCGGCGGCTGTCGGAGCCCGAGGTCAGGGAGCGGATGAGCGGCAACCTGTGCCGCTGCGGCGCCTACAACGGCATCGTGGACGCGATCATGGACGTCGCGGGGGAGGCCGGACGATGAGGCCGTTCGCGTACGTCAAGCCCGCCGACGTCGAGGCCGCCGTGCTGGCCGCCTCGACCGAGCCGAGAGCCCGCTTCATCGGCGGCGGCACCAACCTGGTGGACCTCATGCGCGAGGGCATCGAGCGGCCCGACACCGTCGTGGACGTCACGGGCCTGCCGCTCGACACCATCGAGGAGCTTCCCGACGGCGGCCTGCGCGTCGGCGCGCTCGTCCGCAACAGCGTGCTGGCCGCCGACCGGCGGGTCCGCGCCCGCCACCCGGTGCTGTCGCAGGCGCTGCTCGCCGGGGCGTCGGCGCAACTGCGCAACATGGCCACCGTGGGCGGCAACCTGCTCCAGCGCACCCGCTGCCCGTACTTCTACGACACCGACGCCGCCTGCAACAAGCGCGAGCGCGGCGCCGGCTGCGACGCGCTGGAGGGGTTCAACCGCGGCTCGGCGATCCTCGGCGTGAGCGAGCACTGCATCGCCACGCACCCGTCCGACATGGCCGTGGCGCTCGCCGCGCTGGACGCCGTCATCGAGGTACGCGGCCTCGACGGCACCCGCCGCGTCCCCCTGACCGAGTTCCACCGCCTGCCCGGCGACACCCCCGACGTCGAGACCGACCTGGCTCACGGCGAGCTGATCACCGCGGTCGAGATCCCCGCGTTCGCCGCCCCCTCCCGCTACCGCAAGGTCCGCGACCGCGCCTCGTACGCGTTCGCGCTGGTCTCGGTCGCGGCGGCGCTGGACGTCCGCGACGGCGTGATCGCCGAGGCCCGGCTGGCGCTCGGCGGCGTCGCCACCAAGCCCTGGCGGGCCAGGGAGGCAGAACGCCTCCTGGCAGGAGGCCCCGCCGACGAGGACGCGTTCGGCCGCGCCGCCGACGCCGAGCTGGCGGCGGCCACCGTACGCCCGGCGAACGCGTTCAAGTCCGGCCTGGCCCGCGCCACGATCGTGGCCACGCTGCGCGAGCTGAGCACCGAAGGGACCGCCCGATGACGACGTTCGCCCCTCCCGAGACCCGCACCCCCTACGTCGGCCGGGCCGTGGACCGCATCGACGGCGCCGCCAAAACCCACGGCGAGGCCCGCTTCGCCGCCGAGCACTCCTACCCCGGGCTGGCGCACGCCGCGCTCGTGCACTCCACGATCGCGCGCGGCCGCATCACCGCCATCGACACCGCCGCCGCCCGCGCGGTGCCCGGCGTGATCGAGGTGCTCACCCACGACAACGCCCCCGCCATGAAGCCCGCCAAGGGCGGCCCGCTCGACCTCAGCTCGATGGTCTCCGGCACCTCGGTCAACTACCTCGCCACCGACCAGGTGCACTGGAACGGCCAGCCGGTGGCCGTCGTGGTGGCCGAGACGCAGGAGACCGCCAGGCACGCGGCCCGGCTGGTGCGGCCGGCGTACGAGGAGCTGCCCGCGGCGGTGGACTTCGCCGCCGAGGCGCCGAACGCCGTACCCGTCAAAGGCAACCCGATCATGCAGCACGGCGCCGAGAAGGGCGACGCGGAGGCGGCGCTGGCCGCCGCGCCGGTCTCGGTGGACCTGACGTTCAGCACGCCCGCCCTGAACCACAACGCCATCGAGCCGCACGCCACCACCGCCGTCTGGAACGGCGACGAGCTGACCGTGCACGAGAGCACCCAGAGCATCGCCTTCCTGCGCAGGCACCTGGCCAAGCGGTTCGGGGTGCCGGAGGGGAACGTGCGGGTGCTGTCGCCGTACGTGGGAGGCGGGTTCGGCGGCAAGGGCTCGGTGTGGGCGGGCACGCTGCTCGCCGTGCTGGCCGCCCGCGCGACCGGCCGTCCCGTACGCCTCGCGCTCACCCGCGAGGCCGTCTACCGGACGGTCGGCGGGCGCACCCCCAGCACGCAGCGGGTCGCGCTGGGCGCCGACGCCCACGGACGGCTGACCGCGCTCATCCACACCAGCGTGTCGCACACCAGCAGGATCGGCGGCAACGCCGAGCCGATCACCGCGGCCTCCCGCCACCTCTACGCGGCCCCGAACATCCTGCTGCGCGAATCCTCGGTCCAGCTCGACCTGCTGGCCACCACGTTCATGCGGGCGCCGGGCGAGGCCATCGGCACGTTCGCCATCGAGTCGGCCATGGACGAGCTGGCCTGGCGGCTCGGCATGGACCCGATCGAGCTGCGCCTGGCCAACGAGCCCGAGCGGGACCCGGTGGGCGGGCAGGAGTTCTCCCACCGGCGGCTGCGTGAGCTGTACGCGAAGGGGGCCGAGCTGTTCGGCTGGCACCGGCGCACCGAGGGCATGCGCGACGGCCGGCTGCTGGTCGGCATGGGCGTCGCCACCGCCTACCACCCCGCGATGCTCTGGCCCGCGAGCGTCACCGTGCGGCTGGCCGCCGACGGCACCGTGGTCGTGCGCTGCGGGATGCAGGAGATGGGCATGGGCGCGGCGACCGCGCAGGCCCAGATCGCGGCCGACGAGCTGGGGGTGCCGCTGGAGTCCGTACGCGTCGAGTACGGCGACTCCGACCTCCCGGCCGCCCCCATGGCCGCCGGCTCCGGGCAGACCGCGAGCGTGGCCGCGGCCGTGGTCGCCGCCTGTGCCAAGGTGAAGCAGGCCGTGCTCGCCCTGGCCCGCCGCGCCCCCGCCTCGCCGCTGCGCGGCCACCGGCTCGCCGACCTCCAGGCCCGTGACGGCGGGCTGCACCACGCCGGGGGCGGGCAGACGTACGCGGACATCCTCGCCGCCGCCGGCCGCGACCACGTCGAGGGCGCCATCAAGCAGGGCATGCTCGGCTTCGTCGTGGGGATGCTGCGCGAGCGCCGCCGCTGGGTCAAGGCCGCCACCGGCGCGCACTTCTGCGAGGTGCGCGTCGACCCCGACACCATGGAGGTACGCGTCGCGCGCTGGCTCAGCGTCTTCGACATCGGCACCGTGGTCAACACCAGGACCGCCGAGAGCCAGATGCGCGGCGGCATCGTCATGGGGCTCGGCCTCGCGCTGACCGAGCAGACCCTGATCGACCCGCGCAACGGGCGGATCGTCAACCCCAGCCTGTCGGAGTACCACGTGCCGGTGCACGCCGACGTCCCGCGCCTGGAGGTGCACCACCTCGGCGACCCCGACCCCACCATGCCGCTCGGCATCGTCGGGGTCGGGGAGGTGGGCATCACCGGGGTCGCCGCGGCCGTCGGCAACGCCGTACGGCATGCCACGGGCAGGCGCGTCGGCGACCTGCCGATCACCTTGGACAAGCTGATGTGAGCCGGTTTCCCTGGCGGGCGTGCCTAAGCTGATCTCCTCTATTTGAGGAGGCTTCGATGTCACGCCCGCCCTTCCCGCCGTTCACCGAGGAGACCGCCCGCGTCAAGGTGCAGGCCGCCGAGGACGCCTGGAACACCCGCGACCCGGAGAAGGTGGCCCTGGCCTACACCGAGGACACCGTCTGGCGCAACCGCGACGAGTTCCTGACCGGGCGGGCCGAGGTGGTCGCCTTCCTGCGGCGCAAGTGGGACAGGGAGCTGGACTACGCGCTGCGCAAGGAGCTGTGGGGGGTGCTCGGGAACCGGATCGCGGTGCGGTTCCAGTACGAGTCGCGGGATTCTTCCGGGCAGTGGTGGCGTAGCTACGGGAACGAGCAGTGGGAGTTCGACGAGTCGGGGCTGATGCGGCGCAGGGAGGCCAGCATCAACGACGTGCCCATCTCGGAGTCGGAGCGGCGCATCTTCGGGGTCAGGGGCGAGGACGAGCGCGGCGTGGACGTCCTGCCGATCTTCTAGCGCTCGGGCGCTCGGTCACGGGCTTGGGCCGGTTCGCTTGAGTTGGGCCGCTTCTGTCAGGGGCTCCGGCGATCAGGGTGTGCGGATCCACATCGGGTCGCCGTACCGCTGCTCGACGCCCTCACCCGGCACGAAGTCCGGCGCCGTGCCCAGCACGACCAGCCCCTGCACCTCCAGATACCGGATGAGGCCCGCCGCCACCGAGAACACCGTCTCCATCGAGCCGCAGTGCGGCGGCATGTGCTGCCGCAGCACCTCCACCACGTCCTGCACCCTGAACTCCGTCGGCAGCAGGCCCGCCACCTCCTTGACGAAGTCCTCCGTCACCTGGGCCTGCACCACCACCGCGCCCTGCTGGTTCTTGCCCGAGCCATCGCAGTGGTGGCAGCCGTCGCTGTGGAAGGGAGCGATCGAGATCATGCCCGAGCCCAGGCAGGTCACGCAGCGGCCCTGCTCGGCGGCGTGCAGCGTCGCCGCCTCCCGGTCGGCCAGCGGGACGGCGCAGGAGCAGCGGTAGGAGTTGTAGGTGCCGGCGACGTAGTCGCGGTAGCCGATGAACTTGGGGGCGTCGACCCATTCGGTGGTGATCACGTGCAGCTCGTTCATGAAACTCTTGTCCTTGTCGGCTGGGGTGACCACAACATAGCCCCGGCACCGGCCCGAAATCACAGGATCGGCCGAACCCATTACTTTCCGTAAGGCACTGGCTCTGTGAGTCTCGCAGGCTCTGGCCCCGCGAGCCTCGTCAGGCTGTGGTCGGCGAGTTGCGTAGGGCTCGGGCTGGAGAGTTCCGCAGTGCTTTGGCTAGTGAGCTTCGTAGGGCTTTGGCTGGAGAGGCGGGCCGCCTTTGAGCTCGTGGAAGCCGGGAGTGCCCGCGACCAGCAGCACCCCGTCCCAGAGCCGCCCCGCGTCCTCACCCGTCGGCACCTGGGAGATGACGGGCCCGAAGAACGCGGTCCGGCCGGTCACGGCCACGATCGGCGTGCCGACCTGATTGCCCCCGACGTGTTGGAGCGCCTCGGCCGTCGAGGCCCGCAAGTCGTCGTCGTAGTCGTGCCCCATCCCCGCCTCGACCAGGTCCTGGGGCAGGTTCGCCGTTTCCAGCGCCGTACGCAGATCACCGAGCCAGTCACCTCCGCCCGTCGTCCACAGGGCTGTGTAGAACCGGCCGAGCGCCTCCTGCCCATGCGTCTTGCGAACGGCCGCGCAGATGCGCGCCGGCACCCACAGGTACCCCTCGGGGTCGCCTTCGGGATCGTCCTCCCGCTCCTCGTTGAGCACCGACAGGCTCATCACCTGCCACCGCACCTCGACCGCCCGCACCCTGCTGACCTCGACGAGCCACCGCGAGGCCAACCAGGTGTACGGGCAGGACGGATCGAACCACATGTCCGCGATCATCATGACCACCATCCTCGGGGTTACCTTCATGAGTGTGCTGACCGTCGGCGTGGACCTGGCCGCCGAACCCCCGCGTACCGCCGTGGCCCGGCTGGACTGGTCCCCCGGCCGCGCCCACCTCACCCGCCTCGACCTGGGCGCGGACGACGCGACCTGCCTCGAAGCCATGCTCACGGCGGACAAGACCGGCATCGACTGCCCCCTGGGCTGGCCTGCCCCGTTCATCGACTTCATCACCGCACATCGCGAGGGAAACGTCACGGTGCCGCCCGGCGTACCCGGCCTGACCTGGCGCCGCGCCCTCACCCACCGCCTCACCGACCACCTCGTACAGGCTCGAACCGGCCTCCGCCCTCTGAGCCCCTCAGCCGACCGCATCGGCCACACCACGATGCGCTGCGCCGCCCTCCTCGCCGCTCTGGCGGACCACGGCCACCCTGTGGACCGCCGCGGCACCGGCGCAGTGGCAGAGGTCTACCCGGCCGCCTCCCTGAAGCTGTGGGGCCTCCCACACCAGGGCTACAAACGGCCCCGCAACCTGTCGTCGTTGAACACCCTCGTAAACCGCCTGAAGTCGTCGGCCCCCTGGCTCGACCTGGCCTCGTTCGAGCCGCTCTGCCGAAAGTCCGACGACGCCCTGGACGCCGTCATCTGCGCCCTGACCGCCCGCGCCGCCGCCTTGGGCAAGACCACCACCCCATCGGCTGAGGAGTCGCCCACGGCAGCCACGGAAGGCTGGATAGCCCTCCCCACCACCCCACTAGCCGACCTCACCCCCTGAGATTTTGTCCGTGCCGCCCGCCAAGACCTGGGCATGCCCACCGACCCGGTTCACGCCGAACTCGTCGAGATCGGCGGCTGCGTCACCTACGTCCGCGACCTGCCGTTCGACGAGGTGGTGACCCGCCTCGGCGGCCACCCCGACACCTTCACCCCCGAGCCACAGTGGGACTACTCGACGGGGAGCGAAGCCCACGTGGGAATCGCAAAGGTGGGCGACTGGACCGTGATCGTCGAGTGGAGCACGCTGCTCGGCATCTCAGGAAGCGTCATGAGGCGGCTGTCCGCCGGCACCCGCCTCGTCTCCCACTACTGCCTCGACATCAAGGCCCTCGACTACTTCTACTGGTTGGACGACGGCGAGCTGCGTTTCTGCTTCATCGCGCAGGAGGGCTACATGAAGCCCGTGCCCGCGGAGCTGGCAGCGTTCATGGAGGATCTCGAGACCCGCTACCCCAACGCCGACCCTCACAAGGCCCCGATGTGGCTCCTGACCGAACACCTGACGGGCATCAAACCGTGGGGGCGATGGGCCTGAATGATCGGCACCACCGCCCACCACTTGATCAAACGGCCTGACCGTCCAGGATCATCTCGAAGGTTCGTCGCGCCACGGCCGTCAGCGTCCAGGCCGTCTCGTGCACGGTCCCCTGCTCTCGGTCTGTACGCCGCACGAACCCATGCCCAGCGGCGGCGCACAGCTCGTACGTGATGGCCTGGCAGTCACAGGTGTGCGCGACGACCCGGACGACCGGCGTCCGCCGCACCGGCTTGTACCAGGCCAGCTCGACCCGATCGGGAAGCAGCGGCCCAAGATGAGGCCCGTGATACTCAGGAACGCTCACTGGGTCCGCCCCTCGAAGACCTCGACCAAGTTCCGAAGAGCCGTGCCGACCCGCGCCATGACGAGTCTGTGTACGTAATCGCTGTCGCGCGGCAGCCGATACCCGTGCCGCTCCAACACTTCACGCACCTCAGCCGCGAGGAGCGGCGTGAACCGTACGTCTGTGATCGTGTGACCCATGGGCCGGACCTCCGTTTTGAGGACGAATGGCACGTCCTGGCAGCCATCGGAGCGTGGGGTCTGCCAGATGGAGCCGAGGATGGGCTCTGAACGAACCTGAATAGGCGAGCCGAGATCCAGGCTACGCAGATTCCCTATACATGTCTACTGTTGTCAGCAGACAGAACCTCATGTAAGGGGACGTGGGGGGATCCCTAGAGTTCTGAGTATGGTGGAAGAGTGGCAGTTTGATCCCACAAGCCCCAAGTCGGCACAGATAGCAGCGGAGCTGGAGAGACGGATACGGGCCGGCAAGTACCCACCCAAGCACCCCATCTACGAAGTGCGGCTTGTGCAGGAGTTCGGCGTGGCGCGCGTGACCGCACGGAAGGCGACGGTGATCCTCAGAGACCGAGGGCTGATCTTCACCGTGCGCGGCATGGGCAGCTTCGTGTCAGAACCCAGCGCCTGGGCCGACTGATCGATGGTCCCTCGGGTGGAGGAAGTGGGCGATCATCGCCCGCTACTAGGTCACACGACCTGATCGTCCAGGATGCCGCGCCAAGACGATCCCGTACACATGTTCGCTCTTGAACCGCAGTCAGCATGCGTGCCCCGCCGCGCGCTCCAACACCTCATGCCCCTCAGCGCGCCATGGAAGTCCTGCGTGAGGAAGGCTGGGTAGTCACGATCCAGGGCCGGGGCACGTTCGTAGCACCCAAGGGCCGGTGGCCAACGGATTGACGGCCGGCCGCGTGTGTTGACGAACCTCAGTCGAGCGCCTCAGCGCGCAGGTCGTTCCAGGCGTAGCCGCAGTCGGCCGAAGGCAGCCCCTCGAACGTACGCGGGACATCGACCTCTAGGTCGCACAGCCGTTGATCCACTGAGCACGTGTGATAAGCCACGGCCTTCCGTATGGCGCTCCCCATATCGGCCGCCTCCACGACCCACGTGTACGGCGCCTCGCCGTCGAACCGCTCAGTACCAGCGACGGTCACGGTGAACACCTTCACGTGACGACCAGCACACGAGCCATAGCCAAATCATCCATGGCCGCAGGCTAGCGATCCTCCCAGGCTGAGTACGACGTTGCTCAAGCAACGTGGTGAACGCCTTGCGCACGGACGCTCACTGCGCCCTGCCTCACAAGGGCGAGTCCACCGGCGGCCAGGATTTCTCAGGGCCTGGCCGCAACGGGACGTTGCTCCTGAGCCGTCGATGTCGTTCAATGCTGAACACATTCCTGTGCGTAGAGGGGTTCGAATGGCGCGAGTGACGGAGTTTTTCAGAACTCAGCAGAACGGACGTCTGCATCCGACGGAGGTGGAGTGCGGGTACCAGACCGTCTCAGGCCCTAGTGGTAGGTATCTGCAGCTCAGTACGTACGGCTCGGATGGCAGACAGTCTGAGAAAAAGGTCAGCCAGACGTTGCAGCTCGATCGAGAGCGAGCAGCCATGCTGCTCAATATCATCAAGGAAGCCTTCCCGGATCTCGAATAGGCAGGACCGTGCAGGACAGGACTCCTGATCGCGAGCCAACGTAGGCGCTCGCACAATGCCCGGCCGACGTGGTGAGTGGGCGGCTCATCGACGCGGGTGCCGCCCGCCTCTTAACTACTGTTAGTAATCGAGAGAAGTCGAGCGGTAATTTCAAGTTCTCGTACTGATGACGTTGGCCGTAGTACGCGGTCGAGTGCTGCCGTATCCGACCCCTGATCGGTGACCGTTATCTCTTTGTTATGAAGCCAGCGCTGCTGATGACCTTCGGGCTCAGGTGATCGGTGCGGGGGGTTTCGTTACGGGAAAGCGCGTCGCTTTCTAGATTCCGTAACGTCAGTGACCTGGGATGACAGGCCGCATCGAGTGCGATCACGCGGTTTGCTGTCCACAGTGGCAAAATCTGACTGACTGGTGAGAGTTCTCGCCAGGCCCTCGGGTGAGGGCTGATTCTGCCCCACAAATGAACGCAACTTCGCCCCTCTAAGGCTGTGACCTGGGAATTCGTGCCAGGGCCGTTTAGTTGGCCCTGGCTCAAATCCTTCTTTTGCCGTCTGAGTTGTGTCCGCGTTGAAGGGGCGTTAAGGTTCGAGCTGCCAGAGCCTGAAGAGCGTTGGAGTTAACGCAGGACGGGCTTCCACTGAGAACCCCGTCTCGAGTAGGTCATACATGCGACTCAACTCCTGGGCAGTCTGGAGCAGCATCGTTACAGCCGCACTCGGCGTTGCGGTCAACCTGGCTACTGAGTGGAAGTTCAACGTCCAAGCCTGGGTTGTTGTGCTGGTCCTTGCTGTTTTGGCGGGCTTGATAGCGTCTAAGGCGAGTGAAAGCGGCAGGCGTAAGGCCGTAAGTCGCGGTAGGCGACCAGTGCATCCAGTGCTCAGCTGGGACGAGCAGTGCGGGACTGCCCGGCGCACGGTGTCAACGACTGATAGGAAGGTCGCTACACAGTTTCTCAAGCGCGTTCCTCCTCTAACTTCTGCCAGCGAACCCCCAAGTTCAGAGTCCAGCAACCTCACGTAGAGAGGCCTCGCACCAGTGGCTAAGTCTCGTTTCGAGTATGTTCTTCCAGATCACCGCGTTGACTATGGTGTCGAGGTTGAGATTGACACGCTCCAAATCGACGCAGAAGCGCAGCGGCAACTCAATCCCAAGCGAGCGCAGAACATCGCCGATGGCCTGATTGTGGATGCTCTAGGCTCTATCGTGGTGTCCGAACGAGCTGACGGCACACGGTACGTCGTCGATGGCATGCACCGTAAGGAAGCCTGCAGGCTGCGAGGGCTTCGGACGATCAAGGCCGAGATTCACTATGGCCTTACCCAGCAGCAAGAGGCGACGCTCTTCCTGATCAAGAACCGGGAATCGGCGAAGGTCAGCACGCTAGATGAGTACAGAGTCGGACTCACTGCCGGTGACGAACTCTGTGTGAGCGTCGATCGCGTGCTGAAGGCCCATAAGCTTGGTCTCGGTTCAAGTTCCACGAACAGCGTGGGTGCGGTGTCAGCCGTCCTGCGAATCACGAAGCAGTACGGCTGGGAGATCCTGGACCGAACCTTGAACGTGGTCGAGGCCGCATGGGGCAGAGACAAGGAGTCCTGGGACGGCGTGATCCTCGGCGGGGTGGCGATGTTCCTCAATCGGCATGGAGCTGAGATTGACGACGACGACGACCTCGCGAAGCGCATGCTCAGAAAAGGCCTAGCAGCGCGATGGCGATCCGAGGCGCTGACCAGGGCATCCAACGGTGGCTATAACAACAGCGGCACTGGGTCGCGTGAGAGCCAGTGCTACCAGATGGTGGTTGAGTGCTGGAATAAGGGCCGCACTGCGTCCAAGCGGATCAGTTAGTGGCGCCTGTTGTGGTACGTGAGTGCTGCAACAGGTATCACGGGTTTTACTCACGGGAGCTGACGTGAACTCGGCGAAAGCTGATCTTGCTGAAGGCGCGCGAGCCCTACCAGAAACAAACCTGCATGGTTCGGAGTGCCGACTCTTCGGCCCACAGGATGGTGCGTAGCCCGGTAGGTGCGTAATCAGTTGTCGTCGGTTAGCGGCAGTACCTCCGGAGACCGTCCTGGTGGCCTCGGGAACCAGTCAATGGGAGAAGTCGAACTCTCCTGCGCGGACGCCGTCCACGAACGCCCGCCACTCAGCCCCCGTGTAAACGATCACGGTGTCTCGCAGCTTGCTGTGTCGGACCGCTACCCGGCCGGACCCGTCCTGGAGGGGGCCGGCCTCGACGCAGTTGCCGCCGCCGTCCGCGCTGAAGCTGCTGATGTGCCAGGCGATCTCAGGGGTGGTCATGGTGAGCGGCTCCGTCCTTATGCGTCGGCGAGGCTCTCCGCGACGGCGGCGATCAGCTTCAGGGAGTCGTCAGGGCTGAGCGCGGCGTGCCGTATGCGGTCATATTTCAGCTTAAGTCGGTCGGTGGCTTTGCCCTCGACGTAGATCGCGCCGGTCGGGGTCGGGACGTACGCCACCGCCGGGAACGGCGGCGGTAGCTGGAAGATGCGGAAGGAGCCGTCCGGGCTGGCATGGGCGCCTGCCGTGAGCGGGAGGACGCGGAGTTCGATTGTGGAAGCGCGGTCGGCGAGGTGGGTGAGCTGGTCGCGCATGGTCGCGGGGCAGCCGATCTGGCGTCGTAGCACGTACTCGTCCAGGACCGTGGCGAAGCGGGGCCCGTCGGGCAGGAGCTTCTGCCTGGTACGGCGGAACTCGACCCAGCGGGCCACCTGCTCGTCGGTCGCGTCAGGGTCCTCGGCGCGGATGACGGCCTCCATGTAGTCCTCGGTCTGAAGCAGGCCGGGGATCACCAGGGCGTCGAAGGACGTGATGCGCTCGGCGCGGGCCTCCAGCCAGGCATAGTCCACGATGCCGTGGGACACGTCGCCCGAGTAGTCGTCCCACCAGCCGTTCTGCCAGGCGTCGCGGCTCAGGCGGACCAGACCGTCACGCTCCTGGGGCTTGGTGACGCCGTACAGGTCGAGGAGGGCGAGGACGTCAGGGGTGCGGGCCGGGTAGAGCCCGGCCTCGAAGCGGCTGACCGTGGACCCGTCGCGCTGGACGTACGCTCCGGCCTCCTTGAGCGTGAGGCCGGCGCGTTCGCGCAGAGCCCGCAGCTGCTTGCCGAGCCACTGGGCTCGGAGCGTCACCCCGCGCTTCCCGCTCATGCTCACCACCTCGATCGGCTGTCCCGAACGTTACACGCGCCGCCGCGCGCCTCCAGAGGTGTTCAAGCTTTGCCATGCAAACTTGCACAGCGCATGTCAGCATCAGAGAGATCGCGGAGCAACAGGCGGGACGGGACGGGCGATGAACGGGATGGCGTGGCGTGGTGAGTTCCCCGGTGATCTCGCGCACCTGGGGGACGTACGGCGGCTCGCCAAGGCGCTCCTCCAGGACTCGCAGGTACGGGACGACGCGATCATGTGCCTGATGGAGCTGGCCGCGAACGCGGTCCTGCACACCAGGTCTGCTAATGGCGTCTTCACGGTCGGCATTTGGTCGGCGGGCGACACCGCTGCCCGGGTCGCCGTCCAGGACTCCGGCGGCTGGGACGAACCCGTGGTGCGGCAGCCCGGGCAGGAGGATCTTGCGGAGAGCGGGCGCGGGCTGGCCATCGTGGTGGCGCTCGCCGAGCGGCTCGGGGTTGCGGGGGATGAGGGTGGGCGGGTGGTGTGGGCGGATCTGTCGTGTGATCAAGGCGGTGACCCGCCGTGGGAATCGCCTTGGGAAGAGGTTCCGCTGCTCGAGCCGGCCTGTGATCGCTGCCGTCCCGCAGCAGGGCCGAAGATGATCTATACGGCTGTTCCGAGCTGAGGTCACTTGGACTCGGTGAAGAGGATCGGCTCGAGCTGGTGGACTGAACGCAGCGTGCGGATCATGTGGCGCCGGGCATACCCCACCCGGCCAGAGCGCCTTCAACCAGCGCAGGCTCGACCAGAGCACATGGCGCGTCAGGCGGCATCGCGCGGCTGGTCGACCGGAGTATTCAGCCGCCGCCCTCCTACCGCTGGGACGGTAGTGGTGCGAGGGCCACGGCGGGGTCGCCGAGGATGACCAGGCTCTCCCGGTCTGTCGCGGTCAGCCGGTAGTACGTCGCCTCCTCACGTGCGCCGCCCGCCATGGCATCAATGCCGGCACGGGCCTGGGCGACTTTGCTGTACAGCTCGCCCACGCCTCGGTAGTGCTCCGCGAAGGCGAACCCGACCGGAGACCGCCTGTACAGGCGAGGGTAGATGGCCTCCACCAGCGGGGTGGTCAGGAACTGGCCGGTGTCCTGAGCGAGCAGTGTCCAGTCGAAGGTCGGCTCGACATGACCAATGAAGGCGCGTAGCGGTTCGGGGGCGCCCAGCAGCGCCGTGGGGAGCGGCGCCACTTTCGCGCCCAGGGTGCCGACCGTGCGTAGCACGCGGTCGGCGAGGGAGTCCGGCTGCAACAGACCGTCGAAGGAGGTGCCGTCGTCACTGCCGGCCGAGCAGCACGCCTGGGCGTACCAGACGGCGCCGCCCGGGTGCCAGGACCTGAGCTGGTCGAGACCGAGTGTCGTCTGGCTGGCATCTACCGGCAGGCCGAGCGTAGCCCGCATCGCTTGGATGTCCTCAAGTGGTCCGGTCCTACCGTGGCTGCAGGTCACCACCACCCCGGGGGCTGTCTCGACGAGTGCCGAAATCAGGGCCTCGCTCGTGGCGGTCTCCCCCCGCAGTTGGGTGATGGTGAGCTCGGGATCTCTCGTCATCGTCGCCTGGAGTGGCTGGGCGATGGTGATGTCCATCTTCTGCGTCATGGAGTCGCCGGTGACGCTCCATACGACGGCGGAGGTGGCATTGGTCCTCGATCCCGCCCATCCGGATAGCAGTGCTCTGACGTAGTTGGCGAGTCCTTCCTCGGGAAGGTCCAGTCGGCCAACGTGGTGGCGCCGGTTGAGCGAATATTGCAGCCGCCAGGGAACCTCAGTCGGGGAAGCGCAAATGAGCAGGTAGAGCGGCAGCCGCCCGGGGCCGGTGCCGAACGGAGTCAATCCGATCTCCGGATCCTGGCGGCGGCCGTCGTCGAAGTAGCGAGCGAGCTTGCGTTCCCCGAGGTCGGCACGGTAGCGCAGGATCGGCGCGCTGCCTCGCGCCTCGATGAGTTCACGGATCGGCTGCGGAGCATCGGTTCCCCGGACTTTGTCGAGTACGGAGAGGTCGTCACGGTCGGGAAGGACCACCCCCCATCCCACGTCAGGATGCGCCCATTCGGTAGGGCTGACCGCCGCTGGTGGCGCCAGAGGAGCCTGCTTGGGGAGCATCGTGCCTTTTGCCCCCCAGCGCACCCCTTTCTCCGCTAGCTCTCCGATGACGGGGCCGTCGGCGCCGGTGAAAGCGTTCATGGTAAGTCTCGGAGGTGGTCTCATGCGCTGCCTTCGGAGAGTATGGCCGTCAGCTCGTCGAGCACGTCTTGTGGTGTCCCTTCGGGGAGCACGTTGAGGAGGCCCCTGGTCGTTCGGGTGGTGCCGAGGCGTTGGATGGTGTCATCCCGTTCGGCCGGGGTGGCCGGCAGCACCGTAAAGGGGCCGGGCCTCGTGTAGAGCACGGGGACGGTCCAGGCGTCGTGCAGCGCGGGATCGGCACCGTGCCGGTCTCTCAGCTTCCTGCGAGCCTGGAGCACTGTGTCGCCCCAACTCATGGTGGCGGAGTCGGTAGCCCCCACCGCTTCATGGATGGCGCGGAACGCGGCCGGGTAGAAGGCCGCGGAGAAGGCGGAGGCATCCTCGGCGTCCACCTGCCGCCGCATCCCAATGGCGATCGGCACGCCGCCGTTGACGATTTCTTCGGCGTGAGTGAGGGGCGGGCCGGCCGCCTCGGCGCCCCGGCAGGTATTCAGGATCACCGCCCACGTTCCGGCCTTCTTGGCCACAGGACCGAGTTCCTGCGTCTTGAGCTTCACGGAGCTTGGCCCGAAGGAGCCGTCCGCGTTGTCGAAGTCGCTGATCGTTCCAATCGCCAGCTCGCGTACGTCACCGGCGATCGTGCCATGGCAGTAGAAATGGAGCAGGTGAGGCTCCGGCTTGAGGGCTGCCAGAGCATCGAGGAGGTCGCTGGCGTTCGCAGGCACGGGCCTAACTGCAACGCCCGGGTCGTTCAGCCGCTCGACAGCGTTGATGATCTCTGTCTCCTCGCCGGCAAACAGTGTGACGGTGATGGGAAACCGTACTGTGCGGGCCTGGGTGACGGCGGAGTAGATGGCCTGCCACTCTGCGACGGCGGGACAACCGACCGCGGACAGCACGCACACCAGGTGCAGCGGAGGGGCGAAGACGCGCTCGGTGCCATAAGTGACGTTGCCGCCGCGCGCGATGCGTAGGATGGGCCACCGCTCGTCAAGGGCGATGAAGTTTCCGTCGCTGACGAGCGCCTCCCATGACAGTCCGTGAGCGTCAGCGTCGCTGACCCTGAAGTAGATGGGAATGCTGGGCGGCGCGGCGGGGTGGGTCATTATCCGGGTGAGAACGGTGTCCACGACCGGGTTCTCGCGGATCTTGGCGGCGAGGAGTCTGCCGACCGCCTGGATCGCGTCCGGTCCGGTGACGGCATGCACCTCGTTCAGCCGCACCAACGTTGTCAGTCCTCCGTTCGTCAAGTGGAACGGGGCTTCGACGAAGCACGCGCTTATCCCATCGCCGACAGGATTGACGTTGACGATGATGTCGCCACTCATCTGTGGTTCTCCGTGTGACGGTGGATGACCGCCCGGATCCGTTCGAGCGCGACTTGCCGGCCCTGCTGAAAGGCGATCTCCGTTTCGCTCGTGACCCGCTGCCCGCTCGACCTCTTGAACCGAGCCAGCTCCGCTTCAGACTGCTCGATGTAACGTTGCGCCGTTGAGATCCACCCGGGGGTCCCCTCACGGGCGAATTCGGTCCTGACCTCGGGCGATGGCCGGAACATGTCAATAAGTTCCTGGACGTCCCGGGTGAGGTCGAAGTCGGCCACCTGCGCGGGATGGGCGAAGATCACCAGGTGTGGGCTCGCGGGAGGACGCGCTGGCACGGCCGAGGACAGAAACCTGTAGCCCTGAGCGAGGTCGTTCACCTCACGCGCTTCCGCCGGATCGTGCAGGAGGACCGGGCCCGCGCGCATGGAGCCGAGGTCATCAACCAGGCGCCAAAGGCCATAGTCGGAGCGGTTGCCGGGAGGCCGGGTGAAGCCCACTGCCAGGGCTCCGAGCCGGATCAGGAAGTCGCGCAGAGCTCCTGACTGCACGACATGAGTGTGCCGTGCTCCGGGAGAGCCGGGCGAGCCGCCGGTCAAGATGGCTCCCTCGTCCCCGAGCGCGCATCCATGCGCGACGAAGTGGACGGCGTCCACGGTGTGTTCGGCCAGCTCTCGCTGAATCCAGCTCAGCCACGGATTTTCGGAACCGTACTGTTCCGTGTCCATGCCGGCCGATGACCGATGAACCGTCAGGGCCGGTACCCGCAGGTCTCTGAGGAGCCCTCGCAGCGGAGCTTCATCCTCCTGATCGGTGAAGACGTGGAGCTGCAGGGTGTCCCCCACTCCGTCCAGCAGAGCGCGCACCACGGCCGACGGGCTCTCGCCGAGGCCTTGAGGACCGGTGGCAAGGCAGAGCACGACGCGAAAGGCGGAGCTGCGGCGTTGCGGCTCGGGCAGGACGTCAGGCAACCGTAGGAAGGGAACCTCGATCGCCGGTTGCACGAACCGCTCCCAGGGTACGGCGCCCAATGCCGCGCACGGCTTCACGAGATGGAGCCAGAACGGGTCCCGCTCCTCTGGCGCTTCCAGCTGTCCGTCACATCGGTGCTGGTCGGCGATCCATGAGACCACGTCCTGTGGGACATGGAGCTCTAGATCTGCGGTCTTGACGCCTTCGGCCTGGCTGAAGCCGTACCGGCTCAGATCGTCCACCCGCTCCGCCTCGATGTCGCCGCGCCCCTGACGATTGGTGACGAGCTGGATCTGCGCAGCGAGGCGTCCCTGCTCGCGGGTAAGCGCCACTCGGGCGACCCGCAGGGGCCGGGCCTCCGTCGATGTCCGCATGGTCACCTCCCGGCGAGATCGCACAGAGCCCAGGCCGTCGACTCGTTGACCACGTCCCCATGACCGGTGATGGTTCTGCTGCCGTTGACCGCCCATACACCGGGGGCGCCAGCCCCAAGGTCATAAGGCTCGGGGGGATCCTTGATCGCGACCGTCCCCCAGTCATCGAACCCCCGTGGGCCGTAACCGCCCAGTGCCGCGTACTCGTTGGGCGGCTCGTCGCCGGCGATCTCGATCTCCCCGAGATCCTTCCCCCTGCGCAGGGCAAGGTGGAACAGCTTGTGCAGCGCGAAGTCATTGGGGGTGTACGTCGTCAGGATCGGCTGCCGCACCAGGTCGGGTGCCTGGTGGAACCCTCCTGGGTGCCCGTTCGGCAATCTGTCGGCGAAGCACAGGTGGTTCACTGCCGGTTGCAGGAGGAGAAGCGAATCGATGGGGTGGGGAAGTGGCCCGCCACGTGGGTGGGTGATCGCGGCGAGCAGCACGCGTGCCCCATAGGAGTGACCTACGAGGTGGTAGCGGGTGGGCATGCCGTCCGTTGCCTGGATCATGTCCCGCAGAAGGGGACCGACGCCTGCGGCGCCCACCATCCCGGCGCGGTCTTTCATGTGGAAGACGGTCAGGCTCCGGATCAGGTCACGCGGGTTGAGCATGTCCATCAACCCCGCTACGTCGGGCGCCGTTGTCCCGAACGTGCCCGCCGCACCGAAGTCTTCGGCCGAGGACGGCAAGGCCGGCGCCATGACCTGTGCCTCGACCACGGCCCAGGCGGCCAGCATCTCATCGAGATCGCGTCCGGGATCGCGCGGCACATCCGGATCGCCGGACTCATAAACGGCGGTCATAAGCTTCAGCAGCTCTCGTGCCTCGCCCTCCTCAAGAGCAGGGCGCTCCACAAGTTCGTAGTAGCGGGCCAAACGCCTGGGATCGACGTAGGATGCCAGCTCACCGGCGAGAGACAGATCGACCGCGTCGATGTCCGTTCCCCCGGCGCCGGCGAGTTCCGGGCCCTGCTCCCACGCCATGAGCAGTGCCGTGGAAGGCCAGTGCACACCGACAAGGACAGGCCGGTAATCCTCGTCCTGCCCCTTGC
Source organism: Nonomuraea sp. NPDC004580 (assembly GCF_040609855.1). NCBI lineage: Bacteria > Bacillati > Actinomycetota > Actinomycetes > Streptosporangiales > Streptosporangiaceae > Nonomuraea > Nonomuraea sp. NPDC004580. The sequence continues at coordinate 143,919 of NZ_JBEXLH010000007.1, forward strand.
CGTGGCGTTCCCGTACGTCCCGGTACGTGACTATGAAGCGGCGGTAGGCGTCGTGCGCGGTCTTCCAGTCGTTGTTCCAGCCGTGACTGAACAGGTAGACGTCAGTCGTGCCTCCCGCGGCCAGCGTGTGGAGCAGATGCTGCTGCGTGAGGGGCGAGGCGGCGAGACCCTGCCGATCGAATCGCAGGGCGTAGTAGGGAGCCTCACGTCCACGCGCAAAAGAAATGTGCAGATACGGCCCCGGCGTGTTTGTCATTCCCGGCTCAATCCCTTCGCCTCAAGCAGTCCGCCCTATATTCAGAGTGAAATCAGCGAACGCACACGAAGGGTCTCCCCATGAATAAGTATCGTGAATATCTCGAGGAGTCCATATATGTTCAAGGTGAAGGTTTCCACCGTGATCACTCTTCTGAATGAGCTCCGTCGTCCGCACATTCTGCGATAGCCGAGGATGCCTTCGCGCCGGCCCGGTTCGGCGAGCCGACTGTCGCACGACACCCGTGAGGCTCACGGCCGCACCACGCGCCTTCCTGCAGCCCTCGCTCCTCCGCCACGGCATCCAGGTTCCGGAGGGCGGCGTGGGCCGAGGTTCCGGCCGGGGCGCTGAGGAGAACGACCCACAGTTTTTCGTCCTCAACATCAGTAAGAAACTGCCAGTCCACATCGAACTGCCCGGCTATCGGGTGGTTCAGCCGGCTACGGCCGCAGGTGCGCATGGTGACCAGGTGCTGCCCCCACCAGGTACGGAAATCACCATCATGAGCGGCCAATTCGCTGATCAGAGCGCGCAACCTCGGCTGCAGGGGGTGCGTGCCGGCCGCCATGCGAAGAGTCGACACGGTCTCCTGGGCCCGCTCCCTCCAGTCCAGTAGCAGAGATCTGGTATGTGGATCAAGGAAAACCATGCGCGCGAGATTACGATGCTGCGGTTTTATCGTGTGCAAATCGCCGAAGAGCGCCGAGGCCAGCCGGTTCCAGGCCAGGATGTCGAGGTAGGGGCCAAGGACCAGGCCGGCGGTGTCGACGAGGTTGCTCAGCAGCCGAGCGATCTGGGGCCTGATGCGCTCGTGTCCATGCCTACAGCCGCTACGGTCGCTGGCTTCAGGATGGGCCAGCTGGATGAGATAGCGGTGCTGGTCGCCGTTGAGTTGCAGCGCCCGGCCAAGGGCGTTCAGCACCGCGCGTGAAGCGGTGCGCACCCGTCCCTGCTCCAGGCGCGTGTAGTAGTCAGTGCTGATTCCCGCCAGGTGGGCGACCTCCTCCCGGCGCAGGCCCGGCACCCGCCGGAGCTTGCCCGTTTCCGCAAGGCCGGCCTCTGGCGCGCTGAGCGATGCTCGCCGGGCAGCGAGGAAGTCTCCCAGCGGGCCCCGACTGCTCCGGTCTCTACGATTCACAGCGGGATTTTCCCACTCGTGTACCGGTTCTCCAGGGAGGGCGCCTCTTGTTTTCCAGGGTAGGCGTTTCCTACGAAGAACGTGTCCTTGCAGGTCACATGGCATGTGCAGCAGGGTTGGGCGGGGAGAGGGGACGCTGGCGGCGTGTCACGGATCCGTTGGCCGGCGGCAGTGCTCCCAAAAAGTTCGCAGGGCACTTTCCGCTGCCCTGGCCGAGGAACTGTTCTGCCCGGAGCTCAATAGGGCACGGCTTCACTACATGACTGACGCAAATAGCTTCATCTCACGTATACGGGGGAAAGATGACGCACACGGCAACGAAGGCTTGGCCTTCCGGATGGACGCAGCAGGGCTACCAGCCCCTCACGACGGGCCAGGGCCAGGGTCAGCAGATGATCCCGGCGGGAGTGCTCAGCAGCCTGCTCGGCCCCCTGCTCAGCATCTTCAGCACGCAGCAACAGCAGCAGGGCTACCAGCCCTTTACGACAGGCCAGGGTCAGGGTCAGGGTCAGGGTCAGCAGATGATCCCGGCCGACGCGGTCGGGACCATCCTCGACCTGGCGCTCAAGCACGGCCCAGACCTGATCAAGGGCATCCTCGACCTGTTCAGCACCCAGCAGCAGGGCTACCAGCCCTTCACGACAGGTCAGGGTCAGGGTCAGCAGATGGTCCCGGCCGACGCGGTCGGGACCATCCTCGACCTGGCGCTCAAGCACGGCCCGGACCTGATCAAGGGCATCCTCGACCTGTTCAGCACCCAGCAGCAGGGCATGCGGCCTGCTCAGGCGGGCCAGGGTCAGCAGATGATCCCGGCCGACGCGGTCAACGCCATCACGAACCTGTTCAAGAAGTACCCCGCTGACATCATCACCGACTGCTTCGGGATGCTACGTCCTTCATTCTGAGCCGCCGCCTATGCCCAGCCCGGTTCGGTACTCATGGGTGGGCAACAGGGTGCTGCCGCGAGCCGAGCAAAAATTAAGGGCGTCGCGGATTATTTCCGTGGCGCGCAACAGGGGGAAGTATGAAAAACGGAGCCACGATAGCTCAGCAGCCTTATGGATCGACGCAGGGCTTCCAGACGTCCTCAGCGGGAGGGGGCACCGGTCAGGGTCAGCAGATGATCCCGGCCGACGCGGTCGGGACCATCCTCAATCTGGCACTCAAGCACGGCCCCGACCTGATCAAGGGTATCCTCGACCTGTTCAGCACCCAGCAGCAGCAGGGCATGCGGCCTGCTCAGGCGGGCTGGTACACCAGCCAGCCCCAGCAGGGTCAACAGGGCCAGCAGATGATTCCGGCCGATGCCGTCAGCACCATCCTGAAGCTGGCGCGGCCTTACATCGAGTCCGGCACGCAGCGACCGGGCGTGCAACCCGCCTCCACCGGGGGAGGCGGCGGCCAGGGCCAGCAGCTCTATCCAGCTGAGTTGATCTCAACGCTGATCGGGCTCGGTGTCACCTTCGGCCCCAGTCTGATCGAGGGCATCCTCGACCTGTTCAGCACCCAGCCAAGCATGCAACCTGCCTCCACCGGGGGAGGCGGCGGCCAGGGCCAGCAGCTCTATCCAGCTGAGTTGATCTCAACGCTGATCGGACTCGGTGTCACCTTCGGCCCGAGCCTGATCGAGGGCATCCTCGACCTGTTCAGCACCCAGCAGCAGGCTATGCAGCCTGCCATGATGCCTTCCTTCATTCCGCCGAACTCCGGGCAGGAATGCTCTTCTTCCCGCTGGCCGTGGATCATGGCCTGACGAAGGTGTAGTGATGACATCAGTTCAGATCGCCGATCCTTCCAGTTCGCTGTCCGAGAGCGCGACCACACAGGGCCTCGGAGGGCTGAAGGAAAAGTGCCGGTCCTTGCTGGAACAGTTCAATGGCTGGCTGCAGGTGACGGTGCCGAACGCACCCCACCTCGTCGGCATCGTTCCGGTGGTCACCCAGGCCATCCACCTCTACCGAGCCGGTAAGTACGAGGCCTGCGTCGGTCGCGTCAAAGATGCGGCTGAGATCCTTCGGTTGGTCGGTCATCCGGTTCCGATGAACCCGTGAGCAGGCAAGCCGGGCCGCCCGGACCGGCTCAACACCGGTCCGGGCGCCGACGCTACATGATCGGTAGCAGCAACGGCGAGCTCCTGGCCAAACTGGCACACGAGCTTGCTTCCGATCCTGAGGTAAGGCTGCTGAGAAAGCTCGGCGACGGAGACGCTCCGAGTCTCCTTGTCGTCGAGATGTCGCCGGAGCACGCCGTGACGCTGAACGAACGGCTGGCGCCTCAGGTGACAGTCGAGCCGGACCTCCCCCTTGAACCGCTGGGGCACAGTCCCCGTAGTGCGAAGAGGACAACTATCGTTATGGCAGGAAAAGACAAGGGCGATGCTGAAAAGCCGCGAGGCCGTACGTCGAAAGAACCGAAACGGCGGACGACCTCATCGAGCGCACAATCCGACGATGCCAAGACGACGCCGGACTCGATTGACATAAAATCTCGCCGTCAGCGTTACATGATGGCGGCGAAGTCACCTATGCAGCTCATGGCCATGGGCGTGTCGGAGCAACCGATCAGCCCTGCGACTTTGCACCAGATGCTCACGGAAGACGCCCACGTACAAGTGGTGCGCCGCCTGCAACCGGCCCGTGCCACGCTTTTCAGCTCGGAGACCTCGGTCTCCGAGATCGTGGTGGCCGAGATGGACGTCGAATACGCGCAAATGCTGCGACACCAGCTACCTCAGGTGCAGGTGGAGCGCGATCAGTTGCTCACCTACGCGGCGGCTCCGCCCTCGACAGGCGTTGCGGCGGGGCCTGAGGTGGCGGCGGCCGAGCCACTGCTCCTTCCGCTGGGGCTCCAGACGACCATCTCCTTCCTGGTACAAAGCCCCGCGGCCGAGCCGCTGCGAGACGTGACCATCCACGTCATCGGGACGGCGGGACTTTTCCAAGCCGTCACCGGCGGCGATGGTCGAGCGCATGTCACCTTGTTCGGTGACACCCCACAGTCCGTGCAATCGATCCTCGTCATGCCGGCCGAAGGCTACTGGAACTGGCGCATGGAACGGCCCGCGTTGGCGACGGGCCGCGACAACGTCGTTACCTTGCGCAGGCTTTCGGACCTCTTCACCGGATTCCCCGCGCAGCAGACCTTCGGCTGGGGACAGCGAGCTATGCGCCTGGACAAGCTGTCGCCCACCTTCCGTGGCGCGGGCGTGAAAGTCGCAGTCATCGACTCAGGAGTCGATACCAGGCATCCTGACCTCAAGAACGAGGTCGCCGCTGGGAAAGACCTGGTCGATCGTACTCCGACGGGATGGACCGTCGACACGGTCCGGCACGGCTCCCACTGCTCTGGAATCATCACGGCGGCCGACAACGGCAAGGGGATCTTCGGCTTCGCCACAGAAGCGGAGATACACATCTGCAAGATCTTCCCTGGGGGATGGCAGAGTGATCTCATCGAAGCTCTCGACTACTGCATCGACAACCAGATAGACGTTGTCAACCTCAGCATGGGCATGCCCGGCTACAACAACCTGGTGGCCCAGAAAATCAACGATGCTCGCAACCTAGGAGTGGCATGCGTCGTCGCTGCGGGTAACACCGCCGGTCCGGTCAATTTCCCGGGCAACATTCCTACGGTGCTGACGGTGGCTGCCATCGGCAAAGTGGGGACCTACCCCACGGACAGCGGCCATGCGGCCGAGGCCACGCCGGCGAACAGCGACGGATACTTCTCCGCGCGATTCACTTGTCTCGGGCCGGAGATCGATGTCTGCGCCCCAGGCGTAGCCATTCTGTCCACGGTCCCGGGTGGTTACGCCGCCTGGGATGGCACGTCACAGGCGGCGCCGCACGTGACGGGCCTGGCCGCGCTCGTCCTGGCCCATCGGGACGAGTTCCGCAACGAATTCCGCTACCGCGACCGCCGCCGCGTCGACCGGCTGTTTCAGGTGCTCAAGGCCAGTTGCGTGCCCGTCGACCTGGGCGATCGAAACCGTACGGGTGTCGGCATGCCTGACGCCGTACGAGCGTTCGAGCCCATCTCAGCCGACGCCATGGTCGACGTGGGTCAGCAGGCCATGCTGGACGAACTCATCAAAAAGCTGATCGAAGCGGGGCTGACTCCGGCCACCGGCCTGGCTCCACAACAATTCGTGCCGGGGCAGGCGTCGCCGTCGTCGACCGATTCCACAGCCGCGTCCTCAGGGCAGGAGCGCCTCATCACCAGCGTGTCCGGAGCTCTCGCTCAACTGGATCACGAGATGTACTCGGCAGGTCTGACGGGTTACGGCCCCGACCCCCTCGCCTGATTCGTAACAACGGCGACCAAGGTGGGAGAGACGCTTGCGTTCTCCCACCTTGGTCGCGGCATCTCAGGACATTCCTAGAGGCCGGGCCTGGCTTCTCGATGGCGTTCTACGGCGGTGGTGGTGCGGGGTATGTCGCTGGCTGTGATGGCCTCCACCAACTCCGTGTGGACCTCTACGCGGCGCCGCAGGTACGCGGTCGGGTCGGTGGTGGAGTCGGGGGTGGCGTGGGCGGACAAGTCTGAGATGCAGCGGGTCATCGTCAGGTAGACGGCTTTGGCCAGGTGGTTCGGAGTTATTTCGGCTATGCGTTCGTGCAGGGCCAGGTTTGCGCGGATGAAGCGGGTTCTGTCGGACGTCGCGCGCTTCAGTGCCGTGAGGAGTTTGCGTAGGTCCGTGATGTCTTGCTTGGTGCGGTGGCGGGCGGCGTCTGCCGCGATCAAGGGCTCCAATGAGTCGCGTACGGCTATCGCGTCGGCCACTGTCGTCGGCATCGAGCGGACCGAGAGCAGGGTGTGGCGGAGGCGGACGATGGGGTTGGGGGCGGCGACGAACAGGCCGCCGTTGCGGCCCGGGCGGATCTCCACCGTGCCGCGGTCGCTGAGCAGCCGGGCCGCCTCGCTGATCGTGGCGCGGCCGTAGCCCGACAGGTCGCGGAAGCCGTCCATGGTGCCGATCAGGTCGCCGGGGCCGAGGCCGCGGGCGTCGATCATGGACTCGATGTCGGCGGCGAGGGACTCGGCGCGGGTCGGAGGTGAACCGGAAAACACCCGAACCATTCTGGTCAATCGAGCGCGGCGGCGCTACGCTCCGGTCAAGCCTTTGGAGGACTATGTGACCCCGCTGCTGCGACAGGTCCTGAGCCAGATCGACGGGCCCGATCCCCGGGTCAACGAGGTGGTCTCCGCGCTCGTCAAGCATCTGCACGCCTTCGTCGAGGAGGTGCGGGCCGATCTGTCGTGTGCCCAAGGCGGTGCCTCGCCTTGGGAGGAGGTCCCGCTGCTGGAGCCGGCCTGTGATGAGTGCCGGCCTATGGCGGGGCCGACGCGATCACGACAGGCACGGCTGTGACGAGACCGTCCGATACGTGATGCGTGACGCTGGGCCGCACGAGGCGGCCAGGGCCCTGTGCGGTACTCGGCAGCCATGTCCTGTACGAAGGAGGACCTAGCCTTGAGGTTGCGTTCACCTGATCTTCATCGGCCCGTCAGCGCGGGCTCATAGCTTAACGATCATGTCACGTGAACCCCAACCCTCCCTCCAGGACGAATGGTCGGCGTGGGAGCCCTATCCGCAGCGGCAGGACTACTGGCCAGGGCTCGGTATGGAGCGCGTCGACGGGTACGAGGTCGATCACGCCCGCCTGCGGACCATCGGCACGCACTTCATGACCGAGTTCGAGGAGGTTCACAAGCGCCTGCCCAAGCCGCACCTCGACGATTTCGCTGACCGCATGGGTTACCACCCGGCGGGGTAGGGGGCCGCGCAGACCTGGACGACCTTGGTCGGCGCCTTCGAGGACGCGTTGTGCTCGCTGACCACGGACGTGATGATGGAGACGGCGATGGCGGCCAGAAAGGTCGCGACGAGCGGGCGCAACTACGAACTGGTCGACCAGGACCCCTGGCTGTCCAAGCACCAGCTCGGGAGTGGGGTCAGCTCGGATCGAGCCGACCGCTACCGGGTGACCAACGTCTACCCGTCGGGATCGGTCGAGCTGCTCGCACCGTATGCGAACGTCGACGACGTGATCGGGAACTGGGTGGCGAACGAGCCCTGGATGGACGACGACAGCCGTACCTCCATCAGGTACAAGCTCATGAGCTGGAAGCCGGAGGGACTGACCTCCTACGCGAGCACGGTCACCGGCATCGCCGGCGGGCTGGTCGAGGTCACGCACGGGCTGATGTCGCGCGCGCGGGAGATCAGGGACGCACCCTGGCAGGGGGCCGCAGCCGACGAGGCCCAGCAGTCGCTCCGGAAGATCTACGAGAACGTCCGCGGTCTGGCCGCCACCCACGGCCAGGTCGCGCACGGCCTCACCGCCGCCGCCGAGATCATCACGACCGCGCAGAGCCGCTTCGACATGGTGGTCAACAAGGGCGGCTGGGAGTTCTCCGACCTGTGGCACGGCGACGACGAGGACGCCAGGCGCTTCCTCAAGGGGGTGGGCCGGCAGCTCGCGGACGTACTACGGCAGATGCCGCAGACCGCGCGGATCGACCTGCCCGGTCTCATCCCCGAGGCGCAGCGGGAGACCTATGTCCTGTCCGGGTGACTACCCGATCGGGTCGGCTGATGGGTCGGCGTTCAGTCGCGGTCGAATGCCTGAACGATGATCAGGCAGGCGAACGCGGCGAGCGCGAGTGCCGTCCGGATGAAGTGCAGGGTCAGCCACCGCCGGTGGCTCTCGTGCCAGTCGGCGGGTAAGAGGTCGGGGTCCCAGGCGTCCACCATCCGGTTGAGGGGCTCCAGGCCCGTCAGGGTGAGGGCGACGGTGAGGATCACCAGGATCAGGGCGGCCGCGCTGACGCCGAAGCTGAACCATCCGCGGCGCCACGACAGGACGGCCACGATGGTCAGCGCCGCGATGCCGGTCAGCAGCAGCGGCGGCATGGCGCGGCCGTAGTCGACGTTGAGCGCCTGCCAGTACCGGACGTAGGCGGGTCCCGGCAGACGCGCCACGGACGGGGCGAGCACCACGAAGACGACGCCGCCCGCGTACAGGCCGACCAGCAGCAGCGCGACCATCCTGGACGCGGCGAGCACCGAAGACATCGCGGAGCCCTTCCATGTAGAAAATCGACTAGAAGTGCACTTTTTCATTAGATGAGCTTCTAGTCAATATAAGTCTGGAATCATGGTGCGCGATGACTGGGCAGAAGAAGCGTCGCCCCTACTCCAGCGTTCTACGGCAGGAGCAGGCCGAGGCCACGCGGCGAAAGATCGCGGGCGCGGCGCGGGAATTGATGATCAGTAAGGGTTACGCCGACACGACCATGGCCGAGGTCGCCCGTGAGGCCGGCGTGGCGCTCCAGACGCTGTACACGTCATCTCCCGGCGGCAAACCCGCCCTGGCCAAGCTCGTCTACGACATCACACTGGCCGGCGACGCCCGGCCCCTGCTCCAGAGCGACCGCCCCGAGGTCCAGGCGATCATCGACGAACCCGATCCCGTACGCAAGCTGGCCCGGTACGCCGCCATGGCCACCGGGATCCTCCGGCGCGTCCAGCCCGTGCACCGCGTCCTGCGTGCGGCCGCCGCAGCCTCACCGGCCGACGCGGGGCTCCAGGAGGTCCTGGCCGGCATCGAACGCGAGCGGCTGAAGGGCAGTCACGGTCCGGCCCACCACCTGCACGCGCTCGGAGCTCTGCGGCCGGGCCTCGCCCCGGCCAGGGCAGCCGAGCAGATCTACGTCCTCACCTCGACGGAGAACTTCGAGAAGCTGACCGAGGTCTGCGGGTGGACCGAGACCGAGTACGAGGAATGGCTCGCCGGGATCCTCGCGGCCACCCTCCTCCGGGCTTGACGATCACATCCCTATCCACACTCGGCCATGTTGATCATCAAGGTGTGCCGAGGCCGGGGCTCGGTGGCGTTCTACGGCGGTGGTGGTGCGGGCTATGTCGCCGGCGGCGATCGCCTCGACCAGCTCGGCGTGGACCTCCACGCGGTGGCGCAGGTAGGCGGCCGGGTCGGTGCCGGAGTCGGGGGTGGCGTGGTCGGACAGGTCGGAGATGCAGCGGGTCATGGACAAGTAGACCGCTTTGGCCAGGTGGTTCGGGGTGATCTCGGCGATGCGTTCGTGGAGGGCCCAGTTCGCGCGCATAAAGCGGTTCCTGTCGGTGGTGGCTCGCTTGAGTGCTGTGAGGAGCTTGCGTAGGGCGGTGATGTCCTGCTTTGTGCGGTGGCGGGCGGCGTCCAGCGCGATCAACGGTTCCAAGGAGTCGCGTACGGCTATCGCGTCGGCCACCGTCGTCGGCAGCGAGCGTACTGAGAGCAGAGTGTGGCGGAGGCGGACGATCGGGTTGGGGGCGGCGACGAACAGGCCGCCGTTGCGGCCCGGGCGGATCTCCACCGTGCCGCGGTCGCTGAGCAGCCGGGCCGCCTCGCTGATCGTGGCGCGGCCGTAGCCCGACAGGTCGCGGAAGCCGTCCATGGTGCCGATCAGGTCGCCGGGGCCGAGGCCGCGGGCGTCGATCATGGACTCGATGTCGGCGGCGAGGGACTCGGCGCGGGTCGGAGGTGAACCGGAAAACACCCGAACCATTCTGGTCAATTGTGCGCGGCGGCGCTACGCTCCGAGTCAAGCCTTTGGAGGACGATGTGACCCCGCTGCTGCGCCAGGTCCTGAGCCAGATCGACGGGCCCGATCCCCGGGTCAACGAGGTGGTCTCCGCGCTCGTCAAGCACCTGCACGTCTTCGTCGAGGAGGTGCGGCCCACCGAGCGCGAGTGGATCGCGGGGCTCGACTTCCTCATAGAGACCGGGCAGATGTGCACCCCGCACCGCAACGAGTTCATCCTGCTGTCCGACATGCTCGGTCTGACCAGCGCCGTGGACGACGTGAACAACGAGGGCCCCGAGGGCATGACGCCGTCCTCGGTGGAGGGGCCGTTCCACTCGCCCGCCCCCGAGCGGGAGCCGGGCGCGTGGATCAGTGCCGGGCCCGAGCGGGAGCGCGGGACGCCGGCCGTGGTGCAGGGACGGGTGCTCGACTGCGACGGCACGCCGCTGCCGGGCGCCGTGGTGGACGTGTGGCAGGCCAACGACACCGGCCTGTACGACACCCAGGACGACAGCCAGGATCTCGGCAACCTGCGCGGCCTGTTCACCACGGACGCGGAGGGGCGCTACCGGTTCCGTACGATCCGGCCGAGCAGCTACCCCGTGCCGACCGACGGCACCGCGGGACGGCTGCTGCGGGCGGTCGGGCGGCATCCCATGCGGCCTGCGCACTTCCACTACCGGGTCACCGCCGCCGGATACCGGCCGCTGACCACGCACGTCTTCCTCGCCGGCGACCCCTATCTGGGCTCCGACGCGGCGTACGCGGTGAAGGACGCGCTGGTGCGCGAGCCGGTGCGGCGTACGGACGGGTACGAGGAGATCACGTTCGACATCAAGCTGGTCCCGTTGGACTGGAAGGAGGGGCAGTGAGGCTCGTCGGGGTACGCGTCCGCGGGGACGACGTCGTACGGGTCGCGCGGCTCGACGGCGACACGGTGACGCTGCTCGCCGAGGTGAACGAGTTCTGGGCCGACGCGCGCAGCCTGGTCGCCAAGGTGGCGGGCATCAGGGAGGGGCTGCGGCTGGCCGACGGCAACGTCACGCTCTCCACGGAGGCTGTGACGTTCGTGCCGCCGGTGCCGCCGTCCGCGCGGGTGATCTGCGTGGGATTGAACTACCGGGCGCACGCGGCCGAGGGCTCCTTCGAGGTGCCTGAGCATCCGACGTTGTTCGGGCGGTGGACGGCGTCGCTGAGCGTGGGCGGGGTGCCGGTCGCGGTGCCGGCCGGTGAGGCGGGGCTGGACTGGGAGGGGGAGGTGGCGGCGTACGTCGCGGAGCCGGTGCGCGACGCCGACCCCACGACCGCGCTGAGGGCCGTGCTCGGCTACTCCACCTTCAACGACCTGACCGCGCGCCGCGCCCAGAAGCTCACCAGCCAGTGGACCTTGGGCAAGAACGCCGACCGCAGCGGCCCCCTGGGGCCGATCGTGACCGCCGACGAGGTGGGGGATCTGCGGGACGGGCTGCGGGTGCGTACCAGGGTGAATGGGACTGTCGTCCAGGACGGCAACACCCGCGACATGATCTTCGGCGTCGGCGAGGTGTTGTCGCTGATCAGCCGCACGCTCACGCTCAACCCCGGCGACGTCATCGCCACCGGCACCCCCGACGGCGTCGGCTACGTGCGCACGCCGCCCTGGCTGCTGCAGCCCGGTGACGTGGTGGAGGTCGAGATCGACCGGCTCGGCGTGCTTCGTACTCCCGTCACGGCCACCCTTCCCTGACCGCGCGCGCCCGGCGTGCGGGGCCGGGTGTGCGGGGCCGGGTGTGCGGGGCCGGGTGCGCGGTGCCGGGTGCGCGGGGCCGGGTGCGCGGGGCCGGGTGCGCGGCGGCCGTTTAACCGGTGGGAAACTGTCGGACCCCGGTGATACACATCAGGTCCGCGTACGCTCACCACCGGCCGGGGAGACCATGTCCGTGACCACCAGCTCCGAGTTCGTCGTGACCGGTCCGCGCTTCGACCGGCGCGGCCCGGTGCGCTGGCTCTGGTCCCATCTGCGCCGCCATCCGCTGCAGCTCGCGGGGTTCCTCGGCGGCTCGGTCGTGATGACGGTGCTCAACTCCGCCGTCCCGCAGCTCACGGGGGCCGCGTTCGACGCCGTGCTGGGCGGCGGTGGCGCGGCGGCCCGCACGCTGGGGCTGATCGTGGCGACGCTGCTCGCCATCGTCGTCGCGCGCGGGCTGTTCGACCTGGTGGCCCGCATGTCCAGCGAAATGCTGGCCAAGCGGCTCGAACGCGACGCGCGCGACGAGCTCTACGCCGGCCTGCTCGGCAAGAGCCAGACCTTCCACAACCGGCAGCGGGTCGGTGACCTGATGGCCCGTGCCGCCAACGACATCAGGCAGTTGTCCTTCATGATCTCTCCTGGCGTCGATCTGATCGTCGACTCGGGGCTTTCAGGGCTGGTGCCGCTGTTCTTCATCGCCGCCATCGACCCGCGGCTGCTGCTGGCGCCCGGGGTGTTCGCGGTGATCTTCGTGTTCGCGCTCTGGCACTACATGCGCCAGCTCAACCCGGTCGCGACGCAGATGCGGGAGCAGTTCGGCGAGGTCAACGCCGGGCTCAACCAGGCGGTGCGCGGCATCGAGGTGATCAAGGTGATGGCGCAGGAGGGGCAGGAGCGGGCGCGGTTCCGTGCCAACGCGCGCCGCTACCGGGATCTTTTCGTACGCAACGGGCTCGTCCAGGCTCGCTACCTGCCGACGTTGCTGTTCGCCTGCGCACTTGCCGGAGCTTTGTGGCACGGGCTCTATCTCCAGGGCATGGGTGCGATCAGCGTGGGCGACCTGGTGGCGTTCATGGGGCTGATGGTCATGCTCGGCTTTCCCACCCAGATGTCGATCTTCACGTTCTCGCTGGTGCAGATCGGCATCGCCTCCTCGCGGCGCATCCTCGGCATCGTGACCGCCGAGACCGAGCTGCACCAGCCCGCCGACGGGCATGCCGGCCGCATATCCGGCGAGATCGTCTTCGAGGACGTCACGTTCGGCTACGACGACGGCGAGCCGGCGCTGCGCGGGGTCAGCTTCACCGTCGAACCCGGCGAGACGGTGGCGATCGTGGGGGAGACCGGGTCGGGCAAGAGCACGCTGACCAAGCTGGTGCCGCGCATCTACGACGTCACGTCCGGGCGCATTCTGGTCGATGGCGTGGACGTACGCGCCTGGGACCTCGACTCGCTGCGGTCCCAGATCTCCACGATCGAGCAGGACATCGTGCTGTTCTCGCGGTCCGTGGCCGAGAACATCGCGTTCAGCATGGGGCAGCGAGCCGATCGCGAGGCCGTGGTCAGGGCGGCCGAGGACGCGCAGGCCGCCGAGTTCGTCGCCGAGCTGGAAGATGGCTACGACACGGTGATCGGCGAGCGTGGGGTCACCCTGTCGGGCGGGCAGCGGCAGCGGCTGGCCATCGCGCGGGCGCTGCTCACCGACCCGGCGATCCTCATCCTCGACGACTCCACCAGCGCCATCGACTCCGCGACCGAGGACAAGATCCAGCAGGCGATCGGGCGGGTGCTCGAAGGGCGTACGACATTGCTGATCACCCATCGGCTCTCGCAGATCCGCTGGGCCGACAAGGTCGTGCTGCTGCGGCGGGGTGAGCTGGTCGACTGCGGGACCCATGACGAGCTGATCGCCCGTAGTCGCCTCTACCGCCGCATCTTCGCTCATTACGACGAGGCCGACTACGCCGGGCCCGATGCGCAGGCGCTCGCGCAGGAGCAGGGGGGTGTGCGCTGATGGGCTTCATCATGGACGGCCTCGACGCCGAGGACTACGACCGCACCTACAACGATCGTGACCTGTTGCGCCGCATCCTGACCTACTTCCGGCCCAAGCTGGGGTCGATGGTGCTGGTCGCCGTGATGATCGTGCTGTCGTCCACCAGTCAGGCGTTCGTGCCGCTGCTGACCAGCCACGTCGTGGACGCCATCGCCGACGGCTCGATCGGGCGGGTCGGGTGGATGTTCGTGCTGGGGCTGCTGGCGGCGGGGGCGCTCGGGTGGGTGTTCAACTTCGTACGCCAGTCGTTCAGCTCGCGCGTCACCGGCGACGTGGTGCTCAAGCTGCGCGAAGACGCCTTCGACGCGGTTCTCGAGCGTGACATGTCCTTCTACGACGAGACGCCGTCCGGGCGCATCGTCAGCCGGGTCACCTCCGACACCGATGACTTCGCCACGGTCTCCACCCTGACGATGGATCTGATCAGCCAGGTCCTGATGGTCGGCATCGTCACGGCGCTGCTGTTCCTGCGCAGTGTCGAGCTGGCGCTGCTGACGCTGCTGATCGTGCCCGTGGTGGTGGGGCTGGCGCTGCTGTTCAGGCGGCTCGCGCGGGCCAGCACCCGCCAGGCGCAGCGCTCGCTCAGCCGGGTCAACGCCAACCTGCAGGAGACCATGGGCGGCATCGCCGTCGCGAAGAACTTCCGCCAGGAGCAGCAGGTCTACGACGAGTTCCGGCCGATCAACCGGCAGAGCTACCAGGTGACGCTGCGGCAGGGGTTCGTCTTCTCCGGGATCTTTCCGGTGCTGTTCCTCGTGGCGGGGCTGGCGACCGTCGCGCTCGTCCAGCTCGGCGGCTCGGCGGTGCTCAGCCGAGGGCTGACCGCCGGTGACTGGTACCTGTTCCTCCAGGGGGTCGCGCTCTTCTGGATGCCGCTCACGTCCATCGCGGCGTTCTGGTCGCAGTTCCAGCAGGGGCTGTCGGCCTCGGAGCGGGTGTTCGCGCTGATCGACGCGCCGGCCCGGGTCGTGCAGACCGACGCGAAGCCGGTCGGGCGGCTGGCCGGACGCATCGAGTTCCAGGGCGTCACGTTCGGGTACGACCCCGCGCATCCCGTACTGCGCGACTTCGACCTGACCATCGAGGCGGGCGAGAGCGTGGCCCTCGTCGGGCACACCGGGGCCGGCAAGTCCACGCTCAGCAAGCTGATCACCCGGTTCTACGAGTTCCAGGACGGGAAGCTGCTGATCGACGGGCATGACATCCGTACGCTCGACCTCGGCTCCTACCGGCGGCAGATCGGTGCGGTGCCGCAGGCTCCGTTCCTGTTCAGCGGCACCGTCGCCGACAACATCCGCTACCCGCGGCCCGACGCCACCGACGAGGAGGTGCTCGCCGCCGCCTCGGCCGTGGGCGACGGCGACTGGATCGAGGCGCTGCCCGACGGGCTGCGGACCGACGTCGGCGAGCACGGGCGGGCGCTGTCCATGGGGCAGCGGCAGCTCGTCGCCCTGGCCCGGCTGCTCATCCAGGACCCGGCCATCGTCGTGCTCGACGAGGCCACGGCCAGCGTCGATCCGCTGACCGAGGCGCAGATCCAGGAGGGTCTCGACGTGGTGCTCGCCGGCCGCACCTCCATCGTCATCGCCCACCGGCTGTCCACCATCGAGCACGTCGATCGCATCATCGTGCTCGACCACGGGCGCATCGTGGAGGAAGGCGACCACGCCTCGCTGCTGGCGCGCGGGGGCCGCTACTGCCAGGTCTACAACACCTACTTCCGCCACCAGTCCCCGAACTACCGCGCGGGAACGGGCTTCGTCCCGGTCAGCGACGCCCAACTGACCGGCTCCGCCTGACGGGGCTGGGCGTCGGCAGGTGGGTCATGAGGCGGCCTTGGCGCGGGCCTGGGCGCCCAGGTTCGGGACGCCGAGTTGTCTCTTGAGGAGTTCTGCCTCGTGGTCCGGGAGTTCCCGGCGGATGGTCAGGGCGTTGTCCACGAGGGGGTTCGCCGTCAGGCGGACCTGGCGGACGCCTTCCGCGAACGCCTCGGAGTCCCAGCCACCTGTGACCTCGGCTTCTGCGGCCATTCTGGTGATCGACTCCGGGGTGGGCGGGGTGGCTATGCCGAGGCGGGTGGTGAGGCGGTCGCCTACCAGGAGGCCCGCCAGGTAGCTGCGGCCCGAGACCGGGGAGCGGCGGGGGCGGGGGTCGGTGCCGTGGACCCAAGCCGTGACGACGTCGGCGACCAGGCGGGCGGCGGCGTGGCTGGGGCGGTCGGAGAGGCCGAGATCGCCGAGGTCGTACTGGTTGGTGGAGATGACCAGCACCACGCGGTCCTTCATCCAGCCTCTCGTGAAGTGGTTCCAGCCCCACAGGTACTCGCCGCCGTGGCCGATGTACGGGTGGTCGCCGCCGTCGAACACGTTGAACACGAAGCCCACGGACGCCTCCGCGCTGGGGCCCGTGAGGGTGCCGCCAGACGCCTGGGTGGTGAGCATGTCTTGGGTGGTCTCCGGCGCCAGCACCCGGCCTGAGTCCAGTTCGCCGCCGTTCAGGAGGGCCAGGATGAAGCGGGTGTGATCGGACGGCGTGGTCAGCGCCGAGCCGGCCGGCCAGTCGCCGGGGTAGAGGGGCGGCAGCGTGAGGCGGAGGCCCGGCAGGGTGGCGTAGCCGGTGGAGCGGCGGGCCAGCAGGTCGGCGGGCACGTGGTCGGGGTGTTGAGCGCGCGGGAACACCGTTGTGGTCATCCCCAGCGGGGCGAACACGTGTCGCGCGACCCACTCCGAGAACGTCACGCCGTCGGGGTTGAGCAGCTCGACCAGGTGCCCGACCAGGGCGATGCCGATGTTGCTGTACGTGTAGCGCTCGCCGACGGGCGCGGCCCAGAACGGCAGCAGCGTGCCCCCGTACGCGTCGGACCGGGCCTCGGTCAGGACGCGCCGCAGGTGCTCGCCCAGCGGCGGGGGCGGGACGTGGTCCCAGTTGCCCATGTTCGTGCCCAGGCCGCTGCGATGGGTCAGCAGGTCGCGCAAGGTGATGGAACGTTCCCCGAGAGGGTTGCGTACGTGCTCGTCCAAGGGGTCGTCCAGGCCGATCACGCCGCGTTCGACGAGCTGGAGGGCGGCGACGGCGGTGTACGCCTTGCAGTCGGAGCCCGTGGGGCCGACCGTGTCGGGGGTCATGGGGCGGCCGGTGGCGACGTCCGCCAGCCCGTACGCCCTGGTCAGCGCCACCTCCGTGCCCACGCCGACGGCGAGTGAGAGACCGGGGGCGCCGCAGTGGCCGAGGATCTCCGGCGTGAGGACGTCCAGCGCCTCCGCCAGCTTCTTGATGTCCATGCGTCAACGATGGCCTTGACGCTTCCAAACTGTCAAGGATTACCTTGACAGCATAATGGGATAGTGCCCGAGCTGCCCGACCTCACCGCCCTGCTGTCGATCGTCGAAGAGCGCAGTGAGGCCGCCGACCCCTTGAGCCGCCTCACCGTCGCCGAAGGCGTGCTGTCCGAACTGGAGGGGGTCGGCGACCGGCTGCTCGGCTACCTCGTCGAGCTGGCCAGGGCCGAGGGCTGCTCGTGGTCCGACATCGGCGACCACCTCGGCATCAGCCGCCAGGCCGCCCAGCAGCGGTACGGCCGCCGCTGGTCCAGCCTGACCGTGGCCGACCTCGCGCAGTCGGGCGCGTTCGACCGCTACACCGGCCGCGCCAAGCAGACCCTGGAACGGGCCGAGGCCCACGCCCGCCGGCGAGGGGCCACCGCCGTCGGGGCCGATCACCTGCTGCTCGGCATCCTCGACGATCCGCAGACGCTGGCCGTACGGGCGATCGCCGCCCAGGGCGCGGACCCGGCCGCGCTCAGGGCCGACCTGGAGCGGCAGCTCACCGAGGGTCCTGGGTCGCCCGCCGCGCTGCCCATCGGCGCCGACGCCCGCCGCGCCCTCCAGGCGGCGCTGCTGGAGACGGCCGAGCTGCGGCACAACTACGTCGGCACCGAGCACCTGCTGCTCGGCCTGCTGCGCGAGAAGTCGGTCGGCCTGCTGCGCGAACGCGGGGTCATGCTCGAACCGACGCGCGCCGCCGTACGGGCGGCGCTGGAGGCGATCCTGCGCGCCCGGGAAAGCTAGCGACAGGCAGAATCCAGCCGCAACGCAGTGGGCGGGCGCGGGTTGGTGCGGGGATGACGGAAGAGGTGGTACAGCTAGCGCTACCTTGTGCCGGCCCGTCTACGGGATCGCGACGGCCTGACCGCGCTCAGTAGCGTTTCCAGCATGATCACTCGACGCACCCTCCGCTGGACCGGCGCCTCCGCTCTCGCCCTCGCCGTCCTGGCCGGCCCCGCCGTGACCGCCGCCCACGCCGCCGCCCCCGAGGCGCCTTTCCAGGACGTTCTAGACGACCTGGTCACCAACGACAAGTTCCCCGCCGCCATCGCGACCATCCAGGACGAGGACGGCGAGATGACCGACTACACGGCAGGCAAGGGCGAGCCGCCCGCCGACGGGTACGTACGCATCGGCAGCAACACCAAGACCTTCACGGCGGTGACGATCCTGCAGCTGGTCGGGGAGGGGAAGGTCAAGCTGGACGGCCCGGTCGAGAAGTATCTGCCGGGCCTGCTGCGCGGCAAGGGCGTCGACGGCCGGCGCATCACCGTACGGCAGCTGCTCCAGCACACCAGCGGCCTGCCCGAGTACACCGACTTCCTGGCGAAGGGCGCGCTGCCGTACCAGCACACCTACTTCCAGCCCCGCGACCTCCTGGACATGGCGCTGAAGAAGAAGGCCCAGTTCGCGCCCGGCACGAAGTGGTCGTACACGAACACCAACTTTCTCGTCGCCGGCCTGATCATCGAGAAGGTCACCGGCCGCCCGGCCGCCGAGGAGATCGAGAAGCGGACCGTCAAGAAGCTGGGCCTCATCCACACGTACTTTCCGAACGTCGGCGACCAGAGCATCCGCGACCCGCACCCGACCGGCTACCACCGCGACGACCCGGCCAAGCCGATGACCGACGTGTCCACCTATGAGCCGTCCGGCGCGTGGACCGCCGGCCAGATGATCTCGACGCCGAGCGACCTCAACCGCTTCTTCACCGCGCTGCTCGACGGCAAGCTGCTCAAGCCCGCGCAGCTCAAGCAGATGCGCACCACCGTCAAGGCGCCTGAGCTGGGCCCCGGCGGCCGGTACGGGCTCGGCATCAGCGCCGTCAAGCTGTCCTGCGGGGGCACGGCTTGGGGCCACGGCGGGGCGATCCCCGGTTTCTACACGACGAACGCCGCCACCGAGGACGGCCGCGCCGCCGCCATCGCGGTCACCCACCTGCCGACGACCGCGCCCGCCCAGCAGCACGTCGAGGCCGCCCTGGACGCGGCCCTGTGCGCGAAGTCCTGAGGCGGCCCTGTGCGCGAAGTCCTGAGGCGGTCCTGAGTCTGTCAGTCCTTGTCCACGAGGCGGGCGGGGAAGCCGCCCGTCGCGATGGGCCCCCAGCGGTCGATGGTGATGCGGATCAGCGACTTGTCCTGGCGGCGCATGGCCTGGCGGTATTCGTCCCAGTCGGGGTGCTCGCCGGCGATGCACCGGTAGTACTCGACCAGCGGCTCCAGTGCGGCCGGCATGTCGAGCACCTCGGCCTGCCCGTCGACCTGCACGTAAGGGCCGTTCCAGTCGTCGGACAGCACGCACATCGACACGCGGGGGTCGCGGCGGGCGTTCACGGCCTTGGCGCGGTCGGGATAGGTGGACACCACGATGCGGCCTGACTCGTCCACACCGCACGAGACCGGCGAGAGCTGGGGGCGGCCGTCGGAGCGGGTGGTGGAGAGCAGGCCGTGGTGGCGGGGACGGAGGAAGTCGAGCAGGTCGGGGAGCTCGACGCGGCGGGCGGTGGCGATGCTCGGTGCCATCTGCAGATGCCTCTCATGACGCAGTCAGTGCAACAAGCCCGATCCTGCCACCCGCCCGGGAACGCTCTTCACAGGGTGGTCAGTCCGACGCCGGCCAGGACGAGGCCCGCCGCGCAGGCCACGGTCCTGATCGTGTTCCAGCGGGTCCAGCGCGGCGCGTACTCCTGGTAGGACATGGTGCCGGCGTCCAGGGCGTTGTTCATCGGTACGTTGATTGCCACCGTGACGAGGAACGACCCGACCGCGTTGACCGCCGCCGCGGCGTAGAACCACGGCGAGCCGCCCACGATCCCGGCCGCCAGCGCGGCCAGGGGCGAGCCCATGAAGGCGATGTACAGCCACGGGTTGAGGATCTTCCGGTTGATACTGCGCATCGCCGCCTCGGCCTGGGCGGGGTCGATGGCGTTCAGACCCGGCATGACGGACATGGAGAAGGCGTAGAACAGGCCCGTGAGGGCGCCGTGCAGCAGGAGGGTGATGAGAGCCAGAAGCATCATGCCTTCATGGTGGCCCGCAGCAGGTGAGACGGGCCATGGTCGTTCCGCTCATGCGCATAAGAGAGCGTCTCAAGGTCGCTGTGACGGGCGTCACGTTCGCTGTGTGCATTCGTCCACAGTTGTTCTGCGCGGGTCTCCGTAATGTCCCTGTCAACGGATCACACCGACGACGGGGAGGAACCCGACATGCGTAAGACTCTGGCGATCGCTGCTCTTGCCGGTTCGATGGCTGTCACCGGCCTGGCGATGGCCGCGCCGGCCCAGGCCGGCACCGGGACGTCGTGGGGGAAGGTGTTCTCCAGCGACCACAAGGCGTACACGTTCGGCAAGACGTGGAAGTCGGGTGGCAAGGTGTTCACGAAGTGGTACGGGGTGGACAAGCGCGGCGGGAAGAAGGGCTGGGTCTGGTTCGAGGTCTACCAGAACGGCCACTGGACGAAGTTCAACAAGGCGTGGGACGGCAAGGTCGTCGGCACGTGGAGCGGGCACGGGATCAAGAAGGTCTACACGTTCACCTGCTGGGCAGGGAAGTTCGACAACTGCGGCAAGAAGTACCGCATCTACTAAAACTTGGGGGAGGCCCCAAGCGTGTCTCCCCGCGTTGACGGGTGATCGGGCGAGGCTTGCCTGGACAGGTTCCGGCCCGACAGGCAGGCTCTCATGCTCGGACGATCCTTCGCCGCCCTCGCCCTGACCACCGCCGTTCTCACGCATCCGGCTCCGGCGCACGCCGTGACGCTGGCACAGAAGCTGGCCACGCTCGCCGCGTTCACCCAGCCCACCGACGCCAGCTCGGCCGCCTGGCGGGACGCCTGGTCCGACCAGGGGTCGTGGGCCGCGTACGCCTTCGACTGGACCACCGACCAGTGCTCGGCCAGCCCCGACAAGCCGCTCGGCTTCGACTTCAGGATGCCCTGCACGCGGCACGACTTCGGCTACCGCAACTACAAGGCGGTCAGCCGGTTCGCGGAGAACAAGGCGCACGTGGACGACGCCTTCCTGCACGACCTGCGCCAGGTGTGCGCCGGTCACGAAGGGGCGCGCAGGAGGGTGTGCGAGCGGCTCGCCTGGTCGTACTACCAGGCGGTGCGGCGGCTCGGCGCGCTGGTGCCGGGGGACAGGCTCGACGAGTTCGCCTGATACCGGGGGACTCCGGGCGATAGTCTGCTCGCGATCATCGTCGTCGCGGGCGGAGGGGGAAGCGGTGCCAGGCCCGACGCGCGACCCGGAGCAGGTGGGGCCGTACCGGATCGTGGGGCGGCTCGGCGCCGGCGGAATGGGGGTCGTGTACGCCGGCGTGGACGCGGCCGGGCAGCGCGCGGCCGTGAAGCTCATCCACGACTCGCATGCCGCCGACCAGGAGTTCAGGGCGCGGTTCCGGCGCGAGGTCGCGATGCTGCGCCGGGTGCGGGGCGCCTGCTGCGTACGCATCCTGGCCGACGGCGCCGGCGCGGCGCGGCCCTGGCTGGCCACCGAGTACATCGCGGGCCTGACCCTGACCGAGCACGTCGCCGAGCACGGCCCGCTGCGCGGTGACGAGCTGTACGGCCTGGCCGCCGGGCTCGCCGAGGCGCTGACCGCCGTGCACGCGGCCGGGGTCGTGCACCGCGACCTGAAGCCGTCCAACGTGATGCTGTCGCCGGACGGGCCCCGGCTGGTGGACTTCGGCATCGCCCGCGCCCTCGACGGCACCGCCCTGACGGCGACCGGTCACGTGGTGGGCTCGCCGGGGTGGGTGAGCCCCGAGGAGTACGCGGGCGGCCCGACCGGTCCGGCCGCCGACGTGTACGGCTGGGCGCTGGTCGTCGTGTACGCGGCGACGGGGCGGCAGCCGTACGGGAGCGAGCGGCCCGAGGTGCTCGCGCTGCGCGTGCTGCGGAACCCGGTGGACACCACCGCCTTACCGCCCGCGCTCAGAGCCCTGGCCGATCGGGCCCTGTCGAAGGCGCCCGAGCAGCGGCCGGCGATGGGCGAGGTGCTCGCGGCGGTCGCCACCGCGTGGCGCGGGCAGCCCGTCGCCCCGGTGGACGCGGCCGCCGACATCACCGACCGCGTCAAGCGCACCTGGCCGTCCCGCACGGGCAGCGCACCTCCCTGGCCGGGAGCCGCCCCCGGGCCCTCGGGGCAGCCGGCGACCGTGCCGCCCCGGCGTCGCGTCAAGGTCGTGCCGGTCGCCGCCGTCGCGACGGCCGCCGTGCTCACGGGCGTGATCCTGCTGAACACCCTCCCTGGCGCGACCACCGCCCAAGGACCGGACGCGACCGAGACCACCGGGCAACGACCGAACGCCACCGAGCCCGGCGAGCGGGAGCCGACCAGCACCACCGGCCGGGATGTCACCCCCGCCACCGAACCGGCCACCCGCACGTCGGCACCCGCGCCCCGTACCCAGGCCGGCCTGGCCGCCGCCCTGGACCTCGCGCTCAGCGCGACCCCCGCCGCGACCTTCTCGTACGAGGGCGGCTTCACCCAGAGCGCGGCCACCGCCGTGGCCTCCGGCCGCCTGCACCACGACGACGCCTCCGACTCCGACGCCTTCACCATGCACGTGACTCCCGCCGACGGCTCAGGAGCCGCGGACTACGTCATCGCGGACGACGAGCTGTACGTGGACCGGCCGGGCGCCCGAGCCCTGTCCCTGGAGCAGAAGACGGCCGACAAGCCGTGGTTCGCCCTGCTGGTAGCGGGCACCGCGGGACCGTCCGTCATCAGGGACGTCGTCCAGAACAGCACGACCTTCCAGGTCAAGGGCCGCACCTACTCGGGTGGTCTGCCCACCACCACGGCGGCCGGCCGGCTGCGGACCCTGCTCGCCTCGTGGCTGGGCGGCCAGGTGCCGGACGACGACAAGTCCTTCATCACGTACGAGCTGACCCTCGGCTCCCAGAACCGGCCCGCGAGGTTCGAGCTGGCGTGGAAGGTGCCGATGGGCTCGAACGGCACGTACGAATCGGTCTTCACCACCAAGTACGCCAAGTGGCAGGAGTCCGGCGCGATCACCAAACCCTGAACGGCCCGCCACCAGAGGGGGCGGGCCGTCGGAGATGAAGGGGTCAGCAGGAGAGGTTGCCGCCCGGCGAGACGCCGAGGATCTGGGTGAAGCGCTGGTAGGTGGTGATCCGGCTCTGGACCTGCGCCGGGTTGCCGCCGTTGCACTCCACGCGGCCGTTGATGCTCCGGATGGTCTCGCCGAACCCGCGGCCGTTGACGATCGCGTTGTGCGCGGTCATGGTGCCGGGGCCGTTCTGGGTCATCCAATACCAGATGGCCGTCTTCCAGGCGACGGACGCGTCCTGCTGCACCAGCCACGGGTTGGTGAGCAGCGGCAGGCCGAGCGCGTCACCCGCGGCCTTGTAGTTGTAGTTCCAGCTCAGCTGCATGGGGCCGCGGCCGTAGTAGGCGGACTGGCCGGCCGGGCAGCCGAACGACTGGCCGGGGTCGCAGTAGTGGGAGTAGTTCGCGGTGTTCTGCTCCACGATGTGGACGAGGCCGCCGGTCTCGTGGCCGACGTTCGCGAGGAAGGCCGCCGCCTCCTGCTTCCTGACGGTGTCGCTGCCGGTCTTGGCGAAGGCGGGGTACGCGCTCAGGGCCGCGACGAGGCCGCTGTAGGTGTAGAAGGAGTTCCGGCCCGGGAACATCTGGTCGAACTGCGCCTGGCTCACCACGAACCCGGACGGGTCGGGCGGCGGGTCGGTCGGGCCGCCGCCGTCGCAGGTGTACGGATCCCAGTACCAGTGGCTGATCACCGGGTCGTAGCCGGGGTTCTCATGGACGGCGATGTAGTGGTTGCCGTCGGTGTAGCGGACGATGCTGCCCACGGCGTACCACTGTCCCGCCACCCAGTTCGGGTAGTTACAGGACGTCCCGCCGCCGCTGCCGCCGGTGCAGGTGCCCTGGTCGGCCCAGACGGCGGCGCTGCCCGGCGTCTCGCCCTGGGTCCACCACTGGGCCCTCCAGTTGCGCCCGTTGTACGACGCCGTCGCCCCGCCGGTGTAGACGGCGGAGGAGCTCCAGGCGCCGACGCAGGCGGCGGCGTTCGCCGCACTCGGCACGAGCACGGCGAGCACGCCCGCGGCCAGGCATAACGCCGCCAGGTGGGCCAGGAGTCTACGCACGTGACCACTCCCTCGATCTCTTAGGAAAGTTTCCTAAGGATTAACGGAGAACCTGCCCCCGCGCAAGGCCCAAAGTCAGGGCGCCTCCTCGGCGGCCGTCCGACCGGCGAGCCGCTCGTACCGCTGCCGAGCCGCCTGTGCGGTGCCCAGCCCCAGTCCGAACGCGATCTCCTGCCACGTCATCCCACGGCCTCGCGCCATCTCCAGCAGCCCGGCCTCCAGCGCATCCATCTCACTCCGCACCAGCGGAACAAGACTCAACGTGGCGGTGATGTCCGCCTGATCCACGGCCGGCTCCCCGTCGTCGAAAGAGGCGGCCCCGCTGAGCAGGAACGTCACCAGCCTGACGGCTTCATGCGGCCCGAGCATCGAGGGATGAACCTGCCGAAGCCGCTGCTCGTCGGTGGCGGCATGCCGCTCGGCGATCCGGAAGAGGGACGCGTGGACACGCTCGGCCCGCGCCTGCTCGGGGTGCGGCGGGATGAAGGGATCGGACTGCTGGGAGTTCTGCATGGACTCACTCTGCCGACAGCAACGGAACTTTGTCAACTTACTGTTGCAAACAGTCTGTTTAAAAGCTTCGGCGGCCTGTCCCCATTGGCGGCTTTTACTGTCGTTGGTGCATGGCCTAAGGCGACGACGTCGTTGCGGTTACGGTCAATCTGAATTGTGAAATTGCAGGTTTTCCGAAATAATCGCTCTCATGATGGACAGCGAAGCGGATCGGCTCTCGATGCTTCTGGCGTTTCGGGCGGAGAACATCTACTCGTTCTATGACGAGTTGGACTTTTCGCTGGAGGCGACGGCTCAGGCCGAGGAGGGCGTGCCGAGGGACGTCCACTGGCACCGGAAGAGCGGCCGGCCCCTCCGGGTTCTCCCTTCGGCAGGCGTGTTCGGCGCCAATGCCTCGGGCAAGACGAACCTGCTCAAGGCCTTCCACGACCTGCGGGAACTCGTGCTGTTCTCGTTTCGGTCCGGCGACCCGTCCGGGGGCGTTCACCGTCACTGCTTCCGGCTCGACCCTGAGGCGGCCGAGCAGCCGACCCGTTACGAGGTCGATCTCGTGCTCGACGGCGTGCGTCACGAGTACGGCGTCATTCTGGACAACAGGCGCGTTCTCCACGAATGGGCATACCGCTATCCGCACGGCCGCGCGGCACTGCTCTTCGAGCGCAAAGACGGCGAACAGGTGGACATACCCGCAGGTAAGCGGACGATCGGGCGGGCGATCGAGCGCATCGTCAGGCCGAATGCCCTTTTCCTGTCGGCCGCGGCTGCGGGCGGCCATCCTGATCTGCTCCCGCTCTACGACTGGTTCGGACGGAATCTGAAGCTGGCAGAGGCCTCCAGCAGGCAGGCGAGATGGGCG
The DNA here is from genome assembly GCF_040609855.1 of Nonomuraea sp. NPDC004580. Lineage (NCBI taxonomy): Bacteria > Bacillati > Actinomycetota > Actinomycetes > Streptosporangiales > Streptosporangiaceae > Nonomuraea > Nonomuraea sp. NPDC004580. Next base: position 169,516 of record NZ_JBEXLH010000007.1, read on the forward strand.
TTCACCGCGCAGCTCCTTCGCGAGGATTCGAGCAGGGAACAGGTCCTGGCGCTCCTTCGCGCGGCGGATCTCGGCATCGCCGACGTCAAGATCCGGCCTCCCGACCCCAAGGTGCTCGATCGAGTCCGCCGCGCCATGCTGATCCTGGCCGGGCACGAGGACGACGCCGAAGGATTCCCGGACATCGACCTCACCGAGCTGGGTTTAGTGCTCACCCACCGTGGCACGCGCGACGACGTCGACTTCAACGTGTCGGAGGAGTCGCTGGGCACCCTCGTGTGGCTGGGGATCGTGGGGCCCGTCTTCGAGGCTCTCCAAGCGGGGACCGTGCTGCTGGTCGACGAGCTGGAGTCGAGCCTGCACCCCATCCTCACCGAGCGGATCATCGGTCTGTTTCAGGATCCCGAGGCCAACCCCAAGGGAGCGCAGCTCATCTTCAGCTCCCATGCGCCTTCGCTCCTGGGCAACGCGACGCGCCCGCGCTCTCTGGGGCGGGACCAGATCTGGTTCACCGAGAAGCTCGCGGACGGCCGAAGCCGCCTTTACCCCCTGTCGGACCTGTCACCACGCCAGGAGGAGGCCATCGGTAAGCGGTACCTCTCCGGCCGTTACGGTGCGACGCCCATCGTCAGCCATGAGGAGTTCGTCGAAGTCGCCCGCCTCATAACCGGTGGCCACGAATGACCCGTAAACCGCGCAGCCGTACGCAGAGGGCACCGGCGAAGCTCAGCACCAGGCGGACGCTCTACGTGTTCACCGAGGGCACCAAGACCGAGGTGCTCTACCTGCAGCACTGGAATCGGCTCTTCAGGGACCGGGTCATCGTGACCATCGATGACTTCCACAGCGTTCCGCTCGCTCTGGTCCGTGCGGCCAGTGAGCGCAAGCGAGCGGACCAGCGCGAGGAGAAGCGCGGGCGCGGTCGTGCCTTCGACGAGTACTGGTGCATGTTCGACGTGGACGAGTTCCCGAACCTCCCGGAGACTGGTCGACCGCTACGAGGCCGCCCGTCGGCGGGCGCAGAAGCTGGACGGCAAGCATGAAGGCGATGGCTCTCCTGCGCGGTCCAATCCGAGTTCGGGTGTCTGGCAGCTGATCGACCATGTCCGAGGTTAGCGCGAATCCGATGGATGATCCGTCGTGGCGAGGAGGGCGGTGGCGAGCCAGGTGAAGGGGAAGGGGGGGTCGGGTGGGGTGGCGTTGATGGTGGCCACCAGGGACAGGTATCTGCCGTGGGTCGAGTCGAAGGCGGGGTCCTCGTCCAAGGGCTCGCGTTCGATCTCTGCGATCAGGCGGAACTTGGCGGCCAGGTCGGACGTGAAGGCGGCGTCCGGCTGTTCGCCGGTCAGGTCGGCGGTGGCCGCGGCGAGGCGGGTGGCGGCGGCTCTTACCTCGGGGGCGTCCGGTGGGAGGCCCTCGCGGTGGGCGGTCAGTAAGGACGCCATGATCTCTGTTCCCGTCACGTGGATGAACTCCTGGACGGGGGTGGTGGTCATAAGGCGGGCCTGTGGGGTGGTGTAGGCGTCCTGGAGGTAGGTGCGGACTGCTTGGCGGAAGTCCGGGTCTCCTACCAGATCGCCAAGCTCGATCCAGGCTTCCAACTGGGTGGCGGTGGGGTCGTCGGGCAAGTGGGGGCGGATGGCTCGAAGGCTGTCTACGAAGATGGGGGAGGCGTCCAGCCCCGCGCTGACTTCCGTCCAGAAGTCGTCGATCAGGCGTTCGCGCTCCTCGTCGGACATCGACACAAGCCGCTGCATGAGGGCGGCCTGCTCGATGGTGCCGCCCTGGCCGACCAGTGTGCGGAGCACCGCGCGGCGGGCGCGCAACGTGCGTTCCTGGCGTTCGACCAGCTCAAGGTGCAGGACGAACAGGTCGTGCAGGGTGGTCTCGCCGGCCAGGAGGCGGCGGATGTCGTCCAGGCCCGTGTCCAGGTCGCGCAGGGTGCGGACGAGGTCGAGACGGGCGATGGCGCGCAGGTCGTACCGGCGGGTGCCGGACCCGGTCAGGCGGGTGGGGGCGACGATGCCGGCGTCGGCGTAGAAGCGGATCGCGCTGACGCTCAGGCCGGTGCGGCGGGCGGCGTCCCCGATCGAGTAGAACTCGTCCATGCCGCCACTATGGGACCTCAAGCCGCTTGAGGTGCAACCATCCGCCAGGCGTGGGGCTCGACGGTCCAGGTGCGGGCGGCGTGCGGGCCGGCCAGCTCGCCGTCGGCGTTGATGTGCAGGCCGGGGCCCGACACGTGGACGCGCGTCCCGCGTACGGTGACCACCTCCGGCCGGTCGGTGTGCCGGCCGAGCTTGAGCAGCACCCCGTACATGAGCCGCTGCAGCGGGCCGGTGGCGAACGAGACGACCACGTCCGCGAGCCCGTCGGAGGGGCGGGCGTCGGGGGTGAGGGGCGTGCCGCCGCCGATCGAGGTGCCGTTGCCGATGCCGACCATGAGAACCCGGCGCCGGCCGTCCGCGACCACCTGGCCGTCCACCTCCACCTTGAGCGGCATTCCCTTGGTACGCGCGCCCGCCACCAGACTCCCCACCGCGTACGCGAAGCGGCGCAGCACCGGCTTGAGCGGCGTGGCGGTGCGGGCCGCCTCGACGCCCACGCCGATGTGCACGGCGTTGACCACGATGCCGCCCTCGTCGTCGCGCAGCAGATCGAGCGGCCGGGGACGGCCCGACGCCGCCGCCCGTGCGGCCTCCACCGGGTCGAGCGGTACGCCGAGCCCGCGTGCCAGGTCGTTGCCGGTGCCCAGCGGGATTAGGCCGACGGTCCTGGTGGCCAGCTCGTCCCGTTCTGACAGGGTGGCGACCAGGGTGTGCAGCGTGCCGTCGCCGCCGAGGACGACCGGGTCCCGGTCGGGGTGCTCGTCCAGGGCCTTGGCCAGCGCGCCGGGGTCGTCGAGACGGACCTCCACGGTGTCGGCGTGCTCGTGCAGCACGGTCATGATGTCCGCGACCACGTCGTCGCCGGCGCCGCCCGCCGCCGCGTTCACGATCGCCAGCAACCGGCGCATGGACCCCTCCCTCGCCGCGCGTCCTCTACGGGGCCGACGCCTACCCCTACGCAAGCCGTCAAACCAGGAGGCGGTTCTCATGAAGTTCTCAGGCGAAGTTTGTAGCACTTTCGCCTGAGATTTATGACTATGGGGCGATGGAGCGTGTGCCGCAGGCGGACCGTGCGGCCACCGACGTCAACGGGGCGCAGGCGGATGAGGCAGCCCAGGGGGCCGGGGCCGGGCAACGCGTCCGGTGGATCGTCGCCGCAGGTGCGGCGCTACTGGTCGTCGCGGTCCTGGCGTACGCGCTGGGCAGCGTCACGGGCGGCGCCGAGCAGGCCGCGCCGAGCCCCAGCCCGACACCCTCACCCAGCGCCACCCTGACCGTGCCCGACGTCTTCGAACGCGTCGGCCCGTCGGTGGTGGTCGTCCAGGCGGGCAAGTCGTTCGGTACGGGAGTGATCGCGGCCGACGACGGCACGATCCTGACCGCGCACCACGTCATCAAGGGCGCGAAAGAGGTCACACTCCGCTTCGCGGACGGCACCAAGGCCAAGGCGGCGGTCACGTCGGAGAGCCCGAAGCTCGACGTCGCCACGCTCAAGCCCGCGAAGCTGCCCGAGGTCCTCGTCCCCGCGACGCTCGGCGGCGGCGTGACCGTCGGCGCGCCCGTGATCGCGATCGGCAACCCGCTCGGCCTGACGTACAGCGTCTCCACCGGCGTCGTCTCCGGCCTGAACAGGACCGCCGACCGCACCTCCGACGACGGTGACCTGAACGGGCTCATCCAGTTCGACGCCTCCGTCAACCCGGGCAGCTCCGGCGGCCCCCTCCTCGACGCGCGCGGCCTGGTGATCGGCATCGTCGTCTCGATCGCCGACCCGGGGGGCGACGAGGCGTTCGCCGGGATCGCGTTCGCGGTGCCGATCGGTGCGGCACTCGGCGGCGACGACGGCGACGGCCCGCCCGGCCAAGGACTGCAGATATGAGACGAAGGGACCCCATGACCCCGATGGAGCCGGGCCGGACCCACCCGCTCGAACAGGTGCTGTTCGAGGTCAAACGCACGATCGTCGGACAGGACGTGCTGCTCGAGCGCATGGCCGTGGCGCTGATCGCCGACGGCCACCTGCTGGTCGAGGGCGTGCCGGGCCTGGCCAAGACCCTCGCCGTACGCTCGCTCGCCGCCGCCGTCGACGGCAGCTTCCAGCGCGTGCAGTTCACCCCCGACCTGGTGCCCGCCGACCTCGTCGGCACCCGCGTCTACCACCAGCATTCCGGCGAGTTCAGGACTGAGCTCGGCCCCGTGTTCGCGAACCTGCTGCTGGCCGACGAGATCAACCGCGCCCCCGCCAAGGTGCAGAGCGCCCTGCTGGAGGTCATGCAGGAGCACCAGGTGACGATCGGGCGCGAGACGTTCCGGGTGCCTGAGCCGTTCCTGGTCATGGCGACGGAGAACCCGATCGAGTCGGAGGGCACGTACCCGCTGCCCGAGGCGCAGGTCGACCGGTTCATGATGAAGGTGATCGTGGACTACCCGGCCCAGGCCGAGGAGCAGGCGATCGTCGCGCGGGCGCTGCGCCCGCCCGAGCCGCCGCAGCCGATGCTGACCACCGGTGAGCTGATGGCGATGCGGGAACGCGCCCGGCAGGTGTACGTCGACCCGGCGATCGTCGACTACGCGGTCCGCGTGGTCACCGCCACCCGCTCGCCGGCGACGGCCGGGCTCGGCGAGCTGGAACGGTACGTCACCCACGGCGCCAGCCCCCGGGCCTCCATCGCGCTCGTCACCGGGGCCAGGGCGCTGGCGTTCCTGCGCGGGCGGGACTACGTCCTGCCGCACGACCTCGCCGAACTCGCCCTCGACGTGCTGCGCCACCGCCTCGTCCTGTCGTACGAGGCGCTCGCCGACGACATCGACCCCGACACGATCGTCACCAGGGTGCTCGGAGCCGTCCGCGCCCCCGACGTCGTTCTGCAGAACCGCTGACCCGCCATGGCAACCGCCCCAGAGAAACTCCTGCTCCGCCTGGAGTGGAAGGTCGTCCGCAGGCTCGACGGCCGGCTCCAGGGGGCACACCGCACCACGTACCGGGGCTCCGGGATCGACTTCACGGGGCTGCGGGCGTACATGGAGGGCGACGACGCCCGCCACATCGACTGGAACGTGACCGCGCGGCTGGACGTGCCGCATATGCGGGTGTTCACCGAGGACCGCGAGCTGACCGTGTGGCTCGTGCTCGACCGGTCGGCCTCGATGGCGGCGGGCCGGCCCGGGCGGGCCAAGCACGACGTGCTAGCCGAGCTGGCGCTGGTCCTCACCCGGCTGTTCGGGCGGGGCGGGAACCGGGTGGGGGCGCTGTTGTACGACACGGGGATGCTGCGCGTCGTGCCACCCGGCACGTCCCGCAGACACGCCCTCCGCATCGCCGCCGAACTGGACCGCACGGCCGAGCGCGCCTCCGGCGGACGTCGTGGCGGCGGCGCGACCACTGACCTGGCCGAGATGCTGGATGCGGCCGGACGGCTGGCCCGGCGGCGCGCCCTCATCCTCGTCCTGTCGGACTTCATCGGCGAAGGCGACTGGGAACGCTCGCTCCAGCGCCTGGCCCGCCGCCACGAGGTGGTCGCCCTGCGCATCGTGGACACCGCCGACGACGTGCTCCCGGAGGCCGGCCTGATCGTGGTCGAGGACGCCGAGACCGGCGAGCAACTCGTCGTGGACTCCGCCGATCCCCTGCTCCGCGTCCGCTTGCGCGAGGCCGTGGCGACCCGCGAGGCCGGCCTCACCGCGGGCATGCGCCGCGCGGGCGTCCCCGTGCACCGCGTGGAGACCGAACGCGACCTGGCCGAGACCCTCGTCGAGGTCGTCGCCAAGACCAGGGACCGGCGCTCATGACCGGCCCCGCGACACCGGTGGAGGAAATGTCATGACGCTGTCCTCGCCGTTGTCGCTGGTCGTCGGGTTGCTGGTGACGGTGGCGCTCGGCTGGGCGGTCGTCGTGTCGGGGCGCCGCCGCAAAGCGGCGCTCGCCGCCGCCGGCGTCGCCCTGGCCGGAGGACGCCGTACGTGGTTCGGCGCCGGGCTGACGATCGCCGGCGTCGCGGTGCTCGCGATCGCCACAGCGGGGCCGACGGCCATGGTGCCGGTGCCGCGTACGGCGGGCACCGTCATCCTCGCCATCGACGTCTCCAACAGCATGGGCGCCGACGACGTGGCCCCCACCAGGCTGGCGGCGGCGCAACGGGCGGCCCGCGCGTTCGTGGCGGCCCAGCCGGACAGCGTGGACATCGGCGTCGTCGCGTTCGAACGGGGCGCGCTCACCACGGCCCGCCCCGACGCCGACCACGCCAAGGCGCTCAAGGCCATCGACCGGCTGAAGGTCGCCGGCGGCACCTCGCTGGGCGCGGCCATCGCGGTCTCGCTGACGGCGATCAGCGGCAAGCAGGTGACGATCGACAAGGACGGGAACGTCCCGGACATCGGTTACTGGCCGTCGGCGACGATCGTGCTGTTCTCCGACGGCCAGAACCAGGGCCAGGGCCTCGACAAGGCCGCCGAGGTGGCGCAGACGGCCGGCGTCCAGGTGCACACGGTCGGCGTCGGCACCACGGCGGGCGCGACGGTCAAGGTGGACGGCTACAACCTGCAGACCTCGCTGGAAGAGGAGACGCTGACCAAGATCGCGCAGACGACGGGCGGCGACTACCACCCCGCCTCCGACGCCGCCCGGCTCGACGGCATCGCCGACACCATCGACCTGCGGCTCACCGTGTCCGACGAGCCGCTGCCCCTCGCCGGCGGGCTGATCTGGCTCGCCCTCGCGCTGCTCACCGCGGGAGCGGCGCTCACCGTGCTCCGCTCTGGACGGGTGATCTGAATGCTTCTGAACCGGACGTCCTGGCAGGTGGTCTGAGTGACGTTCTCGTGGCCGTGGGCCCTGCTGTTCGCGCTGGTCATCCCGCTCATCTTCGCCGTGCGCTGGTGGGCGCTGCGCCGCCGGCGGCGGGCCGCCGTACGCGTGACGTCGATCGCGCTGGTCCGCACCGCCGTGCCGGGGCGTACGCGGTGGATCAGGAAGATCCCGCCGGCCCTGTTCGTCGCGGGCCTGGCGCTGCTCGCGGTCGGGGCCGCGAGGCCGCAGGCGGAGGTGCCGGTGGCGCAGCGGTCGACGACGATCCTGCTGGCCCTCGACACCTCGGGCTCCATGTGCTCGACGGACGTGGAGCCCAACCGCCTGACGGCCGCCAAGAAGGCCGCCGCCGCGTTCATCGAGTCGCAGCGCGGCGGGCCGCGCATCGGGCTGGTGACGTTCGCCGGCACCGCGGGCCTGCTCGTCCCGCCGACCGACGACACTGACGCGCTGATCAAAGCCATGGAGAACCTGACCACGGCCCGCGGCACCGCCATCGGCCAGGCCATGCTCACCTCGATCGACGCGATCGCCGAGGTGGACCCGTCCGTCGCCCCCACCGGCGCGACCCCGCCCGCCGGCGACGCGGGCGACGGGGGTTACGCCGCCGCCGCGATCGTCGTGCTCACCGACGGCGCCAACACCCAGGGCGTCGACCCGCAGACCGCCGCCCAGGAGGCGGCCCTGCGGCACGTCCGGGTCTTCCCGATCGGCTTCGGCACCACCACGCCGTCGCCCATGGTGTGCGAGAACTCCCAGTTCGACGGCCGTGGCTTCGGCTCGTGGGGCGGCTGGGGCAGGGGCGGCTTCGACAGGGGACGCAACGTCCGCATGATCGACGAGCCCGCGCTCAAGCAGATTGCCGAGACGACCGGCGGCTCGTACCACCGCGCCGAGAACGCCGACGAGTTGGAGACCGCCCTGGACTCGCTGCCCGGCGCGTTCACCGTCGTCCGCGAGAAGGTGGACACCGCGGCCGGCTTCGCCGCGGGCGGCGCGCTGCTCATCGGCGCCGCCCTGGCGCTCTCCCTGTGGTGGAACCGCCCGAGGCAAAGTGCCGGGGCGGCCCGCTAGTCCCGCCGTCCCAGCAGCTTCTCGATGCTGCGGCGCTCGCGCTTGGTGGGACGGCCCGCGCCCCGCGCGCGTACGGCGACCGTCACGGCCTCCTCGCGCGGCGGCGGGGGAGGGCTCTTGTCGACGTAGCACTCGGCGGCCACCGCCGCGCCCACCCGCTTGCTGATGATCTTCGAGACGACGACGATCCGTTCGTGGCCGTCGTGCCGCAGCCGCACCTCGTCGCCGGGACGGATCGCGTGGGCCGGCTTGACGCGTACGCCGTTGACCCGCACGTGACCGCCCCGGCAGGCGTCGGCCGCGACCGACCGGGTCTTGGTCAGCCGCACCGCCCAGATCCAGCTGTCGACCCGCGCGCTCGGCTGCTGCTCACCTGCCATTCCGTCACTTTACCGACATGGCCGCCCCGGTGAGCAGGTCGGCGGCCGTGCGGACGTCGGCGTCCAGCGGCCGGTCCGGGTCGATCGGCGGGATCGCCTCGGCCAGCGCGTCGAGCAGCGCCGCGCAGGCCGGGGCGGTCGGCCGGCGCGCGCCGACGTGCGCGGCCTGCCGCAGTCCCACGGCCAGCGAGCCGCACAGCAGCCGCAGCAGCCCCGCCATGTCGTACGCCCGCAACGCCGCCTGCGTCCCGAAGGGCACCACGTCCTGGTTGTGCAGGTTCGTCGGCAGGCTCTGCATGCCGGCCGGCACCGCCGCACGCCGCAGCTCCGCGACGAACGCCGTCGTCGCGAGCTGCACGCCCTGCATGCCGTGCTGCCGTCCGGGCCCGGCGGCCAGCATCGGCGGCAGCCCGCCGTTGCGCGCCGGGTCGACGAGCAGGTCGAGCTGCCGTTCCGCGAGGTTGCCGAGCTGCGCGACGACCATCGCCAGCACGTCGGAGGCGAACGCGGCCGGCTGGCCGAAGAAGTTGCCGCCGTGCACCACGAGATCGTCGTCGGGAAAGAACAGCGGGTTGTCGGAGACGCTCGACAGGTCGGCCGCGACGACGCCGTCCACGTACCGCAGCGCGTCCTCGGCCGCGCCGAGCAGCTGCGGCGAGCAGCGGATGCTGTACGGCTCCTGCAGCGCCCGCGTCCCCGAAGGGCGTGCCCCGGCCAGGGTCTTGCGCATGCCGTCGGCGACGTCCGCCGCGCCGCGATGCCCGTACGCGTCCAGAAGCCGCGGATCGAGGAACTGCGGGTCGCACCCGAGCAGGTCGGCCAGCAGGCACGTCAGCGTCTGGACGGCCCGGTGCGCGGCGCGCACGCTCTCCAGCGCCAGGGCGGTCGCGGCGGTGGTGAGCGAGGTGCCGTTGACCAGGGCGAGCGCGTCCCTGCCGTCCAGCGCCAGCGGGCTCAGCCCGCTCTCGCGCAGCGCGTCGGCGGCGGGCATGCGCCGGCCCTCGACGTACGCGTGCCCCCGGCCGCGCAGCGCCTGCGTGGCGTAGGCCAGCGGGATCAGGTCGCCGCTCGCGCCGACCGAGCCGTAGCGCGGGACCGCCGGGACGAACGTCGTCCCGAACATCGCCGCCAGCCCGTCCACCACGTGCGCCGACACCCCGGACAGGCCCTGGGCGAGCGACCACACGCGCACCAGCAGCGCCGCCCTGGCCACGTCGAGCGGCAGGTCAGGGCCCTGCCCCGCGCCGAGATGGGCGAGCGTGTTGTCGCACTGGCCGGCCTCGTCCTCCCGCCCGGCGAACCCGACCAGCGCTCCGAACCCGGTCGTCGCCCCGTACACCGGGCGGTCCTCCTCCTTCAGCACCTCGCGCAGGTGGCCACGGCCGCGCTCGACCCGGCCCCGTACGCTCGCGTCCACCACGACGGACACGGGAGCCGCGGCGCGGCGGAGGTCGGCGGGACAGAGCGGGGCGGTGAGTTCGATGTCGCTCATGTCCGGACCATAGGGCGGTAATTCTCAGAAACCTCTGAGAATTCGTCCTTAGCTTCCAGATCATGGCGCATGATTACGTGATCATCGGAGCCGGACCGGCCGGGCTACAGCTCGCCGCACAGCTGGAACGCCACGGTCATGACTATGTCGTCCTCGAACGCGGGCCCGGGCCCGGCACGTTCTTCACCCGGTTCCCGCGACACCGCCGGCTCATCTCCATCAACAAGGTGCACACCGGGTACGCCGACCCCGAACAGCGGCTGCGCATGGACTGGAACTCGCTGCTCAGCGACGACCCCGACCTGCTGTTCACCCGCTACAGCGAGGAGTACTTCCCGCAGGCCGACGACCTCCTCCGCTACCTCGCCGACTTCGCGGCGAAGACCGGCGTGCGGGTGCGTCACGGCGTCGACGTCGTCCGCATCGGGCGCGGCGACGACGGCTTCACCGTCACCGACGCCGCGGGACGAACCCGGCAGGGCCGCCGCCTCATCATGGCCACCGGCGTCTCCCAGCTCAACGTGCCGCCCATCCCCGGCATCGAGACCGCCGAACGGTACGACACCTTCGACACCGACCCCGCGTCCTTCACCGATCAGCGGGTGCTCATCATCGGCAAGGGCAACTCGGGCTTCGAGACCGCCGACGCGCTCATGGCCAAGGCCGCCGTCATCCACGTCGCCGGTCCGCACTCGGTCAGGATGGCCTGGCAGTCGCACTACGTCGGCCACCTGCGCGCGGTCAACAACAACTTCCTCGACAGCTACCAGCTCAAGTCCCAGAACTCCGTGCTCGACGGCACCGTGGAGAGCATCGAACGCCTCGACGACGGCCGCTACCGGGTCGTCTTCCGCTACGCGCGTACCGTGGAGGCGCTGCGCGAGCTGCACTACGACCGGGTGATCGCGTGCACCGGGTTCCGGTTCGACGCCTCCGTGTTCGACGACTCCTGCCGGCCCGCGCTGGTCATCGACGACCGCTTCCCCGAGCAGACCTCCGCGTACGAGTCCGTCAACGTCCCCGGCCTGTACTTCGCCGGCACGCTCACCCAGCAGCGCGACTTCAAGAAGGCGACCAGCGGCTTCATCCACGGCTTCCGGTACGGCGTGCGCGCCCTGTACCGCATACTCACCAGCCGCTACCACGGCGGCGCCTGGCCCGCTCAGGAGCTGGAGCCCACCCCGGACGCGATCAGCGACGCCATCATCGAGCGGGTCAACCGCTCGTCGGCGCTGTGGCAGCAGTTCGCCGTGCTCGGGGACGTCGTCACCGTCAACGGCTCCGGGCTGTACCAGGAGGAGGTCCCGGTGGCGTACGTCGCCGACGGCGGCCTCGGCCCCGCCAGGCACCGCTTCGTCGTCACCCTCGAATACGGCGCCGGCCACGACACCGTGGACCCGTTCGACATCTCGATCCCGCGCGTCGCCGAGAACGACTACGAGAACGCCCACGACGCCAGCTACCTGCACCCGGTCGTGCGCTACTACCGCGACGGCGCGCTGACGGCCGTCCACCACCTGGCCGAGAACCTGGAGAACGAGTGGGACCTGCCGGTCGTGCACCGGCAGCCGCTGACCGCCTTCGCCAAGGAGTGCCTGGCCGATGCCGGCTGACCCGTACCCGGGCCCCGTCCTGGACCTGCTGGCCGCCGCCGGTGACCGTCCCGTCTTCGAACACGGGGACCGCGCGGTCACCGGCGCGCAGCTGCTCGCCCTGGTCCGCCGTTGCGCGGCCGGACTGCGCGCGGCGGGCCTCGGGCCCGGGGACGGGCTGGCGCTGCGGCTCGGCGTCACACCCGAGGCGTTCGCCGCGATCATGGCGTCGTACGTCGTGGGCGCCCGCGTCGTCGGCGTCCGGCCGGGCCTGCCCGCCGACCAGCTCCACCACCTGCTGAGCCAGGACATCACCGCCGTCGTCACCGACGCGAGCCCGCCGCCACCCACACCGGCCCTGTCCACGTCGGCCCTGTCCACACCGGCCCTGTCCACGCCGCTCCCGGTCACGCTGCCGCTCGGGGAGTTGCTGGAGATCCCCGACGACGGCTCGCTGGTGCTGTCCGGCCGCCCTGACGACGTCGCCAGGCTCGTCCACACGAGCGGCAGCACCGGCAGACCCAAAGCCTGCGCGCAGACGTACGCCTCCATGAACGCCGCCTGGAACGCCCGCCCCTCCGCCTGGCCGCCGGCGATCAGCGAGCTGGCCTCCCGCCTGCAGCGCTACCTCGTCTTCGGCACGCTGAGCAGCCAGGTCATGATGGAGTACGGCATCCTCACCCTGGCCGCAGGCGGCACCATGGTCGCCGCCGACCCGCCGTCACTGCCCGACGCGATCGCCCAGCACCGGGCCACGGGCAGTGTCATCACCGTGCCCCGCCTCTACAAGCTGGTGGCCGCCCAACGCACCACACCGTCCGACCTGAGCACCCTGCGCGCCCTCATGGTCTCGGGCTCCCCGATCCCGGCATCCAGACTGAGGGAGGCCCAGGAGGTGCTCGGCCCGGTCGTCTTCCACGGCTACGGCCAGACCGAGACCGGCATGATCTCCATGGCCACCCCGTACGACCCGCCTCCGTCCGTCGGCATCCCGCCCGACGCCGTCGACATCGAGATCAGGGACGTGTCCGGCGAGGACGGCGAACTGTACGTCCGCACCCCCTCCCAGGCGATCGGCTACTGGGGCGACCCGGAGGAGACGGCGGAGGTGTTCGTGGACGGCTGGATCCGCACCCGCGACCTCGGCCACTTCGACACCGACGGCCGCCTGCATCTGGCGGGCCGCACAAGAGACGTGGTGATCGTCAACGCCGAACTCCACTACATCGGCCCCATTGAACGCACCCTGGCCACCTCACCCGACGTGGCCGAGGCGTACGTGACAGCCGCCCCCGACGAGGACACCGGCGAGGCCCCCCACGCCTTCGTGGTCCCCGCCCCCGGCCGAACCCCCGACCTCGGGGCACTACGAGACCTGGTCAAGGACCGCCTGGGCGCCGCCTGCGTCCCCGCCACGATCACGTTGATCGACGAGGTCCCCACAGCCCCAAGCGGCAAACCAGACAAACGCCTCCTGAAGCCACCTCGTGTCGGTCAGTTGCGGCGGTGTTCGATGGAGGCCAGGTAGGACTGGCTGAGGCCGACCTGGGGCTCTGGTTCCGCCTCCCAGAGGAGGGTGTCGGGCCATGGCGGGATGCGGTGGTCCATGACCCGGTGGATCTGCGTCGGGGTGCGGATCTCCACGGCGTGCGGGGGGATGGCCGCGTCCGAGAACGCGTACGGCGAGGAGGGGCGGTCGGGGCCGAGGCCGCGAGGGTAGGCCTCGGCGGTGTTGACGTGCCACACGCTGGCCCGGAGGGAGAGCGAATCGACCAGCCAGAGCTCGTAGTCGTCGCGGTGGTCGGCCAGGTGGGCGATGTAGCGCGTCAGTACGGTCTGCGCGACCGTCTCGGCCCGGTCGGCCAGGGTCATCCCATGGGATTGCTCGCTGGGTGCTGGATACCAGCCTTTGGCGTGCCTGTCGGTGTATTCGATGAGATAAGCGAACTCGTCCGTCGTCTCAGGCTGCTCCGACGCGCCGAGTTGTTCGGCCGCCCGCGCCGACAGCCGCGCCCACTCGGCGATGCCGGCGTACAGGGCGGCCTGGTGGTTCTTGTAGGGAGCGCCGTCATCGTCACGGGTGGCGTTCTCATGGAGACGCGGCATGTTCAGCAGGGCCGCTACCTGGTGAAGCTCGCGGGGCGAGATCAGGCGGTCCCGCGCGTCGGTGAGATCGTTCGTCACGGCCTTCAGTTTGATGGGTCGGCAAAAGTGCGACCCAGCAAAAGCCCAAAAGATCTTCGAAATTTCTCGGCGGTGGGAGTGGTATTCCCCCGTAGTAGGAAATATCCGGATTTGTACCTTCAGTGCCGGTCTCCGGACTTCAAGGCGCTCTCAGTGGGCGGCAGAGGCAGCGGCTTCGCAGTACGCCAGATCACGTCGAACTGCTCCAACCAGTACAAATACCACTGCGGCGCATTCTTCCGCGTCAGCTCCAGATGCATCCGCCCGGACGTCGACGTATTACTCACCCCGTGGATCTCCACGATGATGACCCCGTCCCGCTGCAGCGGATTGAACGCCACCAAACTGAACCCGGGGTTATAACCGAACAACTTGAACTGCCGGCTCCCCGGCGACTGCCACGACGCCATCGCGGCCATCATCCGTTTCGTGCTGCGGATGCTGTCGGCCAGCGCCTGCAACGGATATTCCAGCCCATTGTCGAGTTGCTGGGTGGCGATGTCCACCGCCGCGGTCTCCTCGGGGTCGAGGACCACCATCTTGACGATTCCGTCATGCCGCTTCAGCACGGTCCCGCCGATCGCCCGGCAGTTCTCGTCGGACAGGAAGTTGACCCCGGAAGGAGCGAACATCCAGATTTCCCGGCTGCCCCGCAGCCGATCCTTCAAAGGCGCCTGCTCGAAACCGGTCCGGTCTTCAAGGGCTCTGTCCGAAAGCCGGCCCTCACCCCGAGGCAACGTGATCTGATGCACCAGCACCCCGACCCCGGCCAGCAACACCGCCCACTTGAACTGATCACTTACCTTGTCCCCGACCAACGTCAGGGCGGCGAAGACGATGGAGAGCAGGGAGATGACGTAGGCGTCGATATTCCTGCGCTCGCGTAAATCCTTGAGGACGCGCCGGGCAGATCGGAGCATGACACCTCCCACTTGATACTAAACCGCATAGATTGGGAGTGAGCGGTGTCATTCTCCAATTACGTCATTGATTGCGCTCGCGCCACAGCGAACGATGCCGGTCCGCCGCTCCCTCGGCCAGGGCGGCTGCCGCGGCCGGCACGGGTTCGCGCGCCCACTCGTCGAGCCGGCGCGCCATCCGGCCGACGAAGACCTCGCCCTCCTCGGTCAGCGCGCCGCTGCCGAGGAGGGTGCCCGCGACCTGGCGCGCCCCGGAGCGCCACCGGGCGAACTCCGCGTTCGCCCGGATCGCCGACTCGCCGCTCTCCAGGTGCCGCTGGCGTTCCCAGAAGCCGGTGACGCCGACGTAGGCGTACGTGCCCTGAAGGAGGCCGGAGGCGGGACGGGGGTCGGGACGCCACGGGGCGTAGTAGCGGCGGCCGTTGTCGGGCTTGGTCAGAGGCACGACGTCGAGCAGGGCCGACAGCTTGGCGTGCTGGGTCTCGTGGGTCAGCGTGACGGCCAGCGCGTGGGCGTCGGGCGGGGTCGACATGGCGATGCAGCCGAACGTCTCGCGCGAGGTGGCGCTGGCCATCCCCATGCCCTCCTGCGGCGGGGCGAGCGGGGTGAAGACGGTGATCGCCGCCGACACCTGCTTGGCCACCGGCAGGTGGTCGCGTACGAGCAGGCCCCAGCCCTCGTCGAGGAGGTCCTGCCACAGCCGCGCCTCCTGCTCGGTGAGGGGGGCGCGCAGGGCGTCGGACCCGGGCATGCGGTGCGGGTGGAGGTCGTCGATGAGGACGTCGAGCCGCTCGTCGTCGGCCTGCGCGGACAGGCCGCGCAGTGGCCGCCAGCTCGGCTCGTCGTCGCCGAGCTGGAGGAACAGGCCCTCGGCGGACACCTCCACGCCGTCGGCCGAGCAGTGCAGGGTCGCGGTGGTGACGCTTCGGCCCACGACGAACTGGCCGAGCGAGGGCAGGTTGATCACACCGTCGATCGCGGTGACGTCGAGGTCGCACGCGACGCCGGCGCGGATGGCCGCGGCCGCCGCCAGCGCGGACATCTGCTCGGGAGCGTCGAGGGTCTTGATGGTGTGGCGGGCCCACGCGGCCACGGCGGGGTGGTGCACCACGGCGTTGACCGCTTCGGGATGCGCGGCCTGGATGCCGGCGAGCAGGTCGTAGGCCCGGCGTACCTCGGGCCAGCTGCCATGGCCGGCGTTGCGCGTCGTTTCGAGCACTCCCCGCAGCAGGAGAAGGTGCTTGCTGCGCTGGGCGGCCTTGAGCTGTTCGACCGTGGCCGTTCCGCCGGCGCCCGAAGCCAGTTCGTCGAAGGCCGCAGCAGGAATGCGGTGCTCTGCGAGGTTCATCTGTGGTCCTTCTGCAGTGCGTCGTGATAGTCGCGCTGGATCGTGTCTTTGACGTGGGTGATGAGCCGCAGCAAGTCGGCGCAGTAGACCGACGGGTTGAGAAAGCCGCTGCCGGGCCGATAGCGATGAGCGTACTGGCCGCCGCCGCACACCCGGCCGACCGCGCAGGCTTTGCACGTGTCCGACAGCGCGGACCAGCCGATCTGGCGGGCCGCGATGGACGGCAGCCGCAGGACGTCATCGAAGGAATCGCGAAGGACGTGAAATCCGGTGCTGGGCGCGCCCGGGTAGGCGGATTTCAGGAAGTCCGACTGCTCGATCTCGCCGTCCGTCTCGATGACCACCATGGCGGCGGGGGACAGGCCGATCTGTTCGCTGGCCGACCCGCCCCCGAGAAGGAGGTAGATGATCTCGTCGAACAAACGCACCCTGGCTGGTTGAGCCGGCGCGGAATACCACTGATCGAAGATCGCGATCAGCCAGTCGGCGTAGGGCGTGGCGGGGTCGCCGCTGTCGAGCCCGGGAGGGGGTTCTGACCAGGTGCCGTGCGGAAGCAGCAGGTCGATGGCCGGCGGGCCGAACGCCAGCAGCGCCTGGTACGTCTCTAGGGGGTCGTTGCGCAGGTCGATCGTGCAGAGCAGGCCGCGGAACAGGTGCCGGAACGGCGGCTCGGCGAGCAGCCGCAGGCCGGCCGCGACCTTGTGGTGGCTGCCGCGGCCGTCGGCGGTGCGGCGGTTGCGGTCGTGGGCCTGCTCGCCGCCGTCGAGGCTGACGCCCACCCCGACCTGGTGCCGCTCGAAGAGCTCCAGGTACGTCCGGTCCAGCCGGGTCCCGTTGGTCTGCACGGTGAAGGCGACGTCGGTGCCGACCGCGCCGCGTACCGTTTCGACCAGCTTGTCGATCTCCTCAGGCCGTACGAGCAGGGGCTCGCCGCCGTGCAGGATCACCTCGACCGATGGGAGATCATGGGCGCGTACGTGCTCGGCGATCCGCGCCGCCACCGCGTCGACCACCTCGGGCGCCATGCGCATCGGCCGTGACCGCCAGCTCTGGTCGGCCATCTCGTACATGTAGCAATAACTGCAGGCGAGATCACATCTGCTGTGAATTTTCAGGATGAATTGCCTGAACGGGGTCGGCTGCCAGCCCTTTTCCGCCAGCGCAGCCAGGTCGAGTGTCAGCGGCCATTCGGGCAATGTCTGCCGGCCCGCGGAACGTGCGTCATGGCCGTTGAGCATAATGAATCAGTCCGGTTCGTGAAGCGTTTTCCACGCTTGCTGGGCAAGATCTGACGGAAGGCCGTTGATGATCGTTTCAGCGGCCTTGGGCGTGCTCGACCGCTGGAGCGCCTTGGCCAGCGCGATCTGGACGGACACGTCGTTGGGCGCGTAGTCCAGCGCGGTCTTGATGCGTTGGATGGCCTGGACCGAGTCGTTCTGGTCAAGCCAGAGCAGCCCTTCCTTGGTCAGCGCGCGGGCCACGCCGTCGAACCGCTGGTACTCGGAGAAGATGCCGGCCGCCTCCACGCAGTACCGGCGGGCGCTGCCGAGGTCGCCGCGGGCGTGCGCCACCCAGGCGAAGACCTCCGCCGCCTCCGCGCGTACCCACGCCTCGTCCACGTCGGCGGCGCGCTCGGCCAGCTCGGCGAGGTGGTGGGCGTGGTCCCAGTCGCGTTCCTCCACCGCCTGGCGGGCCTCCTTCAGGTACGACTCCGGCGCCTCGTACCTGGTGACGGGGGCGATGAGCCGGTCGTGGGTCAGCTCGTACCAGCGGATGCCGAGCCGTTGCTCGGCGCGGAGGAGGTGGCGGTCCTCAAGGGTGCGCGGTATCGCGTTCGGCATGCCCTCGGTCTCGATGAGTCCCTCGTAGACGGCGTTCCTGGTGCCGTGCTCGGTGATGAACGTCTTGCGCATCCAGAGGCGGAGCTTGCTCGCCGGCAGGCCGTGCTCGGCGGCCACCTCGGCCATGGTGCGCCGGTAGAAGGCCGAGAGGAACTCCTCCACCTGGGCGTACAGGAGGGCGTGCTCCTCCGTGATCTCGACGACCTCCGGGGGCAGCGACTCCCACAGGGCGGAGCACACCACCTGGAGCTGGATGGGCTCCACCGTGTCGACCTTGATGGTGGTGGTCTCGCCGGCCTCGTTCTCGAAGTGTACTTCGCGCAGGTCGTCGATGAGCAGCTCGGCGGCCTGCGGCGTCATCGTCCTGCCGGTCCGCGGCAGCGGCCCGTGCACGACCTCCAGGGCCTGTTCGGGGCTGAGCGCCTCAAGGTGGAAGCGGCTGCGCGAGCCCTGCCCGATGCGGCGCTCGTGCGGCAGGACGAGGAAGAGGTACTCCTCGCGCAGCGCCAGCAGGACGTGCAGGCCAGGGTGCCTCTTGACGGCTTCCGCCAGCTGGTCGAGGAAGACCCTGCGCTCCTTCTCCAGGATCGGCGAGCCGTGGAAGATCTCCTCCGCCTGGTCGATGGCCGCGAGGATCGGTACGGGGTCACCGTAGCGGTCCATCTGCTCGGGCCGGTCGTCCAGGAACTGCGCGATCGTCAGATCCCCGAGGTCCGGGCGGTCCGTCCAGCACGACAGCAGGGCGCGGACGTACGGGTTCCCCCCTCGGGTCGCGGCCGTGCTCATCCGAGGGGCGATGCGCGCCACGGGCAGGACGTCGGCATGTTCGGGATCCAGCAGCGGCAGCACCCCGGCGTGCAGCAGGGAGGTCTTGCCCACGCCCGACGCGCCGTAGAGCACGGTGAGGCCGGCGGCCTGCCAGAGCGTCGCGACCTCCTGCGCCTCCCGGCCGCGGCCGTGGAACAGCGCGCTCTCGTCACGCCGATAGGGACGCAGCCCGACGTACGGTTGCACCTGCGGGTCCGTCACTGGCATGCGACCGTCCTCACATCCTGCTCCGCAGTTCTTCGAAGAACTCCTCGGTACTGCCGATGAAAATCGTGATGTTCCAGCCGTCGAGATAACGCTGGAGATATTCCCGCGCCCGGCCCGCGGCATCCGCGACGGAGGTGTTCAGATCCGGCATGAGCTGTACGCTGACGTGCCGCCGTCGCATGTTCTGCGGCATCGTCTTGAGCAGCCCGTAGAACAGCACCCGGAAATTCCAGTCGCGCAGGCTGTAGCCGACGAAGAGCAGCGGACTGACGGTCATGGTGTGCAGCACCGTGCTGGGCAACGGCGAACCGGCGGACGCGTTCACCTCCACGAGGTTTCCCAGGTACGTGAGGTAGTCGTCCTCGGTGAGGACGAGCGACCGGGGATCGTTCCAGCGGCCGTGCAGGTGGTAGATCAGCGGCTCCGCCTCGGTCGGCTGCTCGATGTACGGCTTCTCCACCCCGACGTCCCACCACGAGCAGACCTGGCTGACCGGCTTCTTGCGTCCCCCGGTCTCCTGGTGCAGGGCGCGCAGCATGAAGTCGTCGTAGTTGGTGGTGAGAAATGTTTTGATGGGGAATTTCGCCAGCATCGCATGGGGGTCGGCGTCGCAGACGTCCTCGGCCGGCGCGTACTGCTGGAGATAGGTGCAGACCTCGTGCTTCAGCTCCACCGTGTCGCCGCTCACCCATGCCGCATATTGCATGACCCGGGCAAGGTCATGAGAGTCGGCGAACGGGTATTGGTAGCGGTCGGCGAAATATTGGGCGAGCTGGCCTCCTGTTGGTAATCGTCCGAAACTCGCCCCGGCGCCGAGCAGCGGTGTGCAGTCTCCCCGGCTCAGTTGCTTGATCAGCCGATCCCAGTCCGGCTCCCTCAACGCACCCGCCCCGACCGTCACCTCGTCTGCCCAAGTCTTCCGTCACATAATTGTTTTGGTTCAGGCTAGAACGTGTCCAGTAAAAGTCAAAGAGCTGATTGAAATCCTGCCACGGGACCTGAGTCGGCTTCGACCAGCCGCCGCAGGGCGTATGCCAAGGGGGCGGAATCCAGGCTGTCAAGGTCGATCAAGCTCCAGGCGCTCACGTCGATGAGGCCACCGCCGTATTCTGCGTCACTGCTGGTCATGGGCTTTCCTCGGTCCATGAGTCGTGCTAGGTCGGCCTCATCCTCCCATGCTTGTGCGGACGTGGCGAGAGCGGCCCGCCCGTGGGGTTCACCGGGGTCGGTGTGACGTCTAAGCTTGCTTTAAAGGCCCGGTCTAGCGGAGGCGGTACTGTGTCGGTTTCGCACCATTCGCCGGATTCTGCGCGCGTGCCTGCCATCTGGGGACGAGTTCCTCAGCGCAACAACAACTTCACCGGCCGCGCCCAATTGTTGCGAAATCTGCACGAAAGCTTGATGTCCAACGTCGCCGCCGTCGTGCCGCATGCCCTCCATGGGCTGGGCGGCGTCGGAAAGACGGTTCTGGCCATCGAATACGCCTATCGCTATCGCAGCGAATACGACCTTGTTTGGTATATCCCCGCTGATCAGCCGATGTTGGTGAAGTCGTCGCTGGCGGGGCTGGCGCGCGAGCTGCGGTTGCCGATCAGCGCCTCGGCGAAGGTCGAAGAGGCGGCGGAGGCGGCGCTCGACGCGTTGCGGCGCGGTGATCCGTACGAGAAGTGGTTGCTGATCTTCGACAACGCCGACGAGGTCGAGGAGATCAACACGATCGCGCCCCGAGGGCCCGGCCACGTGCTGATCACCTCGCGCAACCACAGCTGGCAGGGCGTGGTGCCCACGGTGCCCGTCAACGTCTTCCCGCGCGAGGAGAGCGTCGAGTTCCTCGTCAAGCGGGTCGGCCAGGGCATCGACGAGGCCGAGGCGAATCAGCTGGCCGAGGCGCTGGGAGACCTGCCGCTCGCTCTGGAGCAGGCGGGCGCCCTGCAGGTGGAGACCGGCATCTCCGTCGAGGAATACCTGCGGCTGCTGGATGAGGAGACCACTCGGCTGCTCGGCACCAACAAGCCGACCGACTATCCGCTGTCGATGTCGGCGGCCTGGACGTTGTCGGTGCAGCAGCTCACCGCACGCATGCCGAAGGCGGTCGAGGTGCTGCGGTGCTGCGCGTTCCTGGGGCCTGAGCCGATCCCGCGCGACCTCTTCCAGCGGCTGCCCGCCGACTACGCCGAGGGCTCGAAGCTGGCCGAGATCCTCGCCGACCCCATCCTGACCAGCCGCGTCATCCGCGAGCTGGGCCGCTACGCGCTCGTCAAGATCGACTCGGCCAACCGCACCCTCCAGGTGCACCGGCTGATCCAGGCGCTGCTGCGTGACGACCTCCCGAAGACGGAGCACGCCGCCATGCGGGGTGAGGCGCACCTCCTCCTGGCCGCCGCGGTGGCGTCGTTCGAGCCGGACGACAACGCGGCGTGGCCCCGCTACGCCGCGCTGCTGGGACACGTCTCACCGGCCGGCGTCCATCACTCCCGTGAGCCTCTGATCCGGCGGTTCGCGCTCAGCATCGTCCGCTATCTCTACTCCTCCGGCGACTTCAAGTCGGCGCAGACGCTGGTCGAGCTGTTCATCGCACAATGGCAGGCCGACAGCGGCCGGGATGACCACAGCGTCCTGGCCGCCCAACGCCACCAGGCCATCATCATCAGAGAGCTGGGGGACATCGCGGGGTCGTTCGAGCTCAACCAGCAACTGATGAACCGCATGCGCGACGTGCTCGGCGAGGATCACGAAGAGACGCTGCTGCTGCGTAACAGCCATGGCGCCGACCTGCGGTTCCGCGGCGACTTCGGAGAGGCGCTGCAACACGACCTCGACTCGTTGGGCCGCCACGAGAGCGTCTTCGGGCCTGAGCACCGGCGCACGTTGCGGGCGATGAACAACCTCGCGCTCGACTACCTGCTGCTCGGCGAGTACGACAAGGCCAGCGAGCTGCAGACCACGACCTTCGAGCGGCAGCGCGCGGGCGCGAGCGTCAGCAGCCTGAACGTCCTGTCGTCCTGGAACGGCCTGGCCCGCATCACCCGCTTGCAGGGCCAATATCGCGAGGCATGCGACCTCGGCGAGGACGCGTACGAGTTCGGCGTCGAGCAGCTCGGCCCCGAGCATCCGTGGACCCTCCGCGTCGCCAAGGACCTGTCCATCGCCAAGCGGCGTGACGGCAAGGTCGAGGAGTCGCTGGACCTCGCCCGCCGCACCTTCGACACGCAGGTGCGCAACACCGGCATGGACCACCCCGACGCCCTGGCCGCCGGACTCTGCCTGGCCAACGCGCAACGGGCCTTCGGCGAGGTCGCTGAGGCACTGGAGCTGCTGGAGGACCTGACGCCGCGCTTCAAGAAGATGTACGGCGACGACCACCCGTTCAAGTACGGCTGCGACACCAACCTCGCGCTGCTGCTGCGGATCAACGGACGCACGGAAGAAGCGGTCGACCTCGACCGGGCGGCGCGCGAGGGCCTCGACAGGAGGCTGGCACGCGATCACCACTTCACCCTCACGTGCGCGATCAACCTCGCCAGTGATCTCGCCGCGATGGATGAGCACGACCAGGCCATCCGGCTGGGCGAGAGCACGCTCGGCAAGCTGCGCACCCGGTTCGGCCTGGATCACCCGCTCACCCTGGCGGGGGCCGCGAACCTGGTCGTCGACCTCCTGCGGCTCGGCGCACAGCAGGAGGCGGACGAGCTCAAAGCCGACACCCTGCAGCGCTACCGGCGGGTCCTCGGGCGCGGCCACCCCGATGTGATCGTGGCGGAGCAGAACAGGCGGCTCGACTTCGACTTCGACCCGCCCGTGCTCTAGCGGACTAAAGGCGCCGGCCCCCGCGTTGTACCCACCGCTTACATGATTACGGGCGGTGGGAGGGGATCATGAGTCTGCGTCAGTACGAGTACGCCCTGGCCGTTGCCGAGGAGGGATCGGTGACGGCGGCGGCCGAGGTGCTGCGGGTCGCGCAGCCGTCCGTCTCCCAGCAGATCCGCACCCTCGAACGCGAGCTCGGCGTCACCCTCTTCACTCGCATGCCGACCGGCCTGGTGCCCACGGTGGCGGGGCGGGCGTTCCTGCGGGAGGCGCAGGTGGCGGTGACCGCGGCGCGGCGGGCGCGGGCGATGGCCAGGGCCGGGGCGGACGAGCAGCTGGCCGGCGAGTTGCTGGTCGCGGCGCAGATGGGGCTCGGCGCGCGGCAGCTGCCGAGCGCGCTGGCCAAGCTGCGCCGCCGGTTCCCCCGCCTGGAGGTCACGGTCTTCGAGGAGCCGAACCCGGCCGAGCTCGAACGGCTCGGCCGCCGCGGCGTGCTCGACCTCGTGCTGGTGGCCTCAACGTGCGACGAGGGCGGAGCCGACGCCTACCACCTCGGGGACGAGGAGTTCGTGGTGGTGCTGGGCGCCGGGCACCGCCTGCTCGCCGCGGACCGGGTCGAGCTGCGCGAGCTGGAGGGGGAGCCGTGGATCCGGTTCGACCGGGAGAGCGCGCTCGACGCCGTGCTGCGCGACGTGCTGCGGGACAACAAGATGGCGCCGAGCACGGTCGCGCGTGTCACGCAGACGGCGACGGCCGTGCGCTGGGCCGCCCACGGGCTGGGCGTGACGCTCGTCCCGGCCTCCGCCGTTCCGTACGGGTATGAGCAGCTCGCGCGGCCGGTGTCCCCGGTCGTGTCGCAGCCGGTCATCGCCGGGCTCAGGCTCGGGGCGGGCCCGGCGGAGACGGCCTTGCTGGAGCTGCTGCAGCAGGAGAGCTGGTCGCGCACGAGCTCTCTGGTCTAGAAGGGTCTTCTAGAAGGGTCTAGAACACGCCGCCGCCCAGGTCCACGAAGAACGTGGTGCCGTTGACGAAGCCGGCCCGCGGTGAGGCGAGGAAGTAGATGGCCTCGGCCAGCTCCTCCGGCCTGGCCGTCCGGGGGATGCCGAGGCCGCGGGCCACCGGCTCGTTGCCCTCCTCGCCGTACGCGGCCACCACCCCTTCGGTACGAACGGGGCCGGGCGAGACGGCGTTGACCCGGACGCCTCCGTCCCCGAACTCCTTGGCCCACGCTCGGGTCAGCGCCTCCAGCGCCGCCTTGGACGCGCCGTAGACCGACGCGCCCGCGTACCCCCGGTGCGCCGCGAGCGTGCTGACGTTGACGATGCTGCCCTCGCCCCGCGCGAGCATGTGCGGCACGAGCGCGGCGACCAGGAAGTAGGGGCCGCGCACGTTCGTGGCGAAGATCTCCTCGTACCCCTCCGGCGTCTGGTCGAGGGTGGCGGCGGCGGGAAAGATGCCGGCGTTGTTGACGAGGATGTCCACCGGCCCGCTCTGCCTGGCCAGCTCGGCGACCGCGCCCAGGTCCGCCATGTCGGCCTGGACGTAGCGGACGCTGCCGTCCTCCTGCGCCGCGCGTTCGGCGTCCTTGCCGCGCCGGCCGTCGCGGCCGCTGATGACGACCTCGGCGCCCTCCCGGGCCAGCCGCCGGGCGGTGGCGAGGCCGATGCCTGACGTGCCGCCGGTGACGAGCGCGATTTTGCCCTGCAATTCCATATCGTCGAACACCTTTCAACCCATCGGGAATTCGCCGCCGTCGATGATGAGATTGCGGCCGATCACATAGCCCGCCCGCTCGGAAATGAGGAACAGCACCGCGTTCGCGATGTCGTCGGGCAGTCCGTCGCGCCCCACCGGCGTGGCGGCGTGGGCGGTGTCGTTCTGGGCCGGGGCTCCGGCCATGCGCGCGGCCACCTCAGCCCACCGCGCCCGGGTCTGCTCGCCGCCGGGCGTGGCGACCCGGCCGGGCGAGACGGTGTTGACCCTGATGCCGTGCGGGGCCAGCTCCAGCGCCAGGCCCCTGCTGTAGGTCTCCAGCGCCGCCTTCGCCGCCGCGTAGTGCAGGAACGACGGCGCCTCCGGGGCGAGCGTCGCGGCCGACGAGACGTGCACGATCGCGCCCCGGCGTCGCTCGCGCATGCCCGGCACGAGCAGCGCGTCCAGCCGTACGGAGGCCAGGTAGTTCAGGTCGAGCGCGTCCTGCCACACCTCGTCGGGGATGTCGGCGCTACCCTCGTACGGCTGCGCCCCGCCCGCGTTGTGCACCACGATGTCCACGCCGCCCAGCACGTCACGCGCGGCGGCCGCGATGCTCTCGGCCCCCGCCCTGGTCCGCACGTCGGCCTGGACGAAACCGGCCCCCTCGGGCGCCGCGCTCGCCGCGGACCGCGCGGTGGTGAGCACCTGGGCGCCGGCGTCCAGGAGTTGCCGTACGACGGCCGCCCCGATGCCGCGCGTTCCCCCGGTCACCACGGCCCGCTTTCCCGCAAGTTCCATCATGTCGTCCTTTCCGTATAAACCGAATGAACGCTACGTCCGGAAAAGAACGAGAAGCAAAGAGGAAATGTCGTTGGCCTCTATAGACGGTTCCTATAGCGCGTGGGGGCAGCGAAATGTCCGGTCGATGGCCGGTCGGTGCCCTGGTTCGGCCGGGGGGCGACTTCCAGAATCGTGGCGTGAACCTCCAGCGATTGATCCGGCTCTTACCCATCACGGCCCTCGCGCTCGCGCTCTGCGCCGTCGCGACGCCGGCCCACGCGGTCCGGGGCGGCGAACCGGCCCCCGGCGGCGCGTGGGGCTTCGTCGCGAAGGTCGAGGTCGGCGAGCTGCACTCCTGCAGCGGCGCCCTGATCAGCCCGCAGTGGGTGCTCACCGCGGCCACGTGCTTCACGCCCGAGAGCCGGTCCGTCAGGACCGGCGCGCCGCCCCTGCCGACGACGGTGACGCTCGGCGGCACCGGCCTCACCGGTACGGGCGCGCGGGTGCTGCCCGCGACCTGGATCCATCCCCACGACGCCCTCGACCTCGTGCTGGTCCGGCTGGCGTTGCGGGTGGTCGACGTGCCGCCCGTCGCGATCGGCGCCGCCCCCGCCGCGGGGGACGTGCTGCAGCTCGCCGGCTACGGGCGGACCGCGGGAGAGTGGGCGCCCGACCGGCAGCACACCGCGCCCGTCGCGGTCGGAGCCGTGGGGGCGGAGTCGTTCGGCTGGAGCGGGGCGAACGGCGCCGACGTGAGCGCCTGCCAGGGCGACGCGGGCGCGCCGATGATCAGGACGGGCGGGAGCGGCCCTGAGCTCGCCGGCCTCGCCATCGGCGCCGGGCAGGGCGGCTGCCTGGGTGCGGCCGCCGACGGGGGACGCGGCGGCGAGGCGCAACGGACGGACGGCCTGGCGAACTGGGTGCGGACGACCGCGCGGGAGCCCACCGCGACGATGCGGGCGTTCGAGCACGGGGCGGAGGGGTTCGCCGGCTACGACTTCGATGACGCCAGGGACCAGGCGGTGGCCTTCGACTACGACCATTCAGGCAAGCAGGACCACCTGCTGTTCTACCGGCCGGGCGGTGAGCTGGCCACGATCGTCAAGCGGGGCGCGGAGGGTGCCTGGGCGCCGGTCTTCACCTCCACGACGGGCATCGGCGGCTATGACCTGAAGAACGCGGCCGACCGGATCGTCCCCTTCGACTACGAGGGCACGGGGAAGCTGGACCACCTCGTGGTGTACCGGCCGGGCGTCGGCACGATCCACATACTCAAGCACGGCAGCGGCACCACGTTCACGC
Source organism: Nonomuraea sp. NPDC004580 (assembly GCF_040609855.1). Lineage (NCBI taxonomy): Bacteria > Bacillati > Actinomycetota > Actinomycetes > Streptosporangiales > Streptosporangiaceae > Nonomuraea > Nonomuraea sp. NPDC004580. The sequence goes on from NZ_JBEXLH010000007.1 coordinate 195,878, forward strand.
CGGTCTTCACCTCGACCCACGACGGCATCGGCGGGTTCACCCTGAAGGACGCCCGCGACCAGGTGGTGGCCTTCGACTACGAGGGGACGGGCAAGCAGGACCACCTGCTGCTGTACCGGCCGGGGGCGCAGCTGGTCACGATCGTCAAGCGGGGCGCGGGCGGCGCTTTCACGCCGGTCTTCACCTCCACCACGGGAATCGGCGGCTACGACCTGAGGGACGACCGCGACCGGATCATCGCCTTCGACTACGACCATTCGGGCAAGCTCGACCACCTCGTGCTCCATCGACCGGGTGTGGAGATCGCGTGGATCCTGGAGCGCGGCTCGGGGGCCTCGTTCAGGGCCGTGTTCCACAGCTCGACCGGCATCGGCGGCTACGACCTGAAGAGCTCGGCCGACCAGATCATCGCCTACGACTACGACGGCTCGGGCAAGCTGGACCATTTGCTGCTCTACCGCCCGGGCTCGCGTACGGCCTGGATCCTCGCGCATGAAGCGGGCAGCTCGTTCAGAGCCGTCTTCCACAGCTCGGCGGGCATCGGCGGGTACGCGCTGGAGAGTCCCGCGGACCGGATCATCGCCTTGGACGACCTCGGCTGGGGCACGCAGAACCGGCTCTTCCTCTACCGGCCGGCCAGCAGGATCGCCTGGATCGTCGGCCGCAGCAACGGCAACCTGATACCGCGCAACATCGTCGCGTACCCCGTGCACCGCCCCGACTCCATCCTGGAGCGTTTCGCCTACCCGGCGACCTTCCGCCACGACTACGCCGGCACGTCCGGCCAGGCCGACTGGGGCACGGCCGCGGCCGAGGCGAAGAACTTCGAGTTGCTGTCGGGGAACGGCGGGATCATCTGGGTCTCGTGCAGCACCCCGTCGGAGGGCGGGGTCGGCACGCTCAAGGTCTTCCCCGGCCTGATCAACGGCGAGGGCCAGGTCGGCGAGCCGTATCTCGGCGTGATGGCGGTGTGCTTCAAGATCCTCTCGCCGAGCGGGTACGTGAAGCTGCGCATCCCGAACGTCCAGGAGGTCCAGGGCGACGGCCGCGCACCAGGAGCCGGCCACGACGTGGACGCGACCGTGCGGCACCTGGCCTCCGGCACGGAGCGCACCAAGCGCGTCGAGGCGGACGAGAGCGAGCAGTTCGGGCGTACCGACCCTCTCTGCGACGAGAGCCACCCGGACTTCCCCGACAACTGCCGCGAGACCCTCCTCGAACTGCGGGTCGTTCGCTGAGCACCCGGCCGGCCGGACCAGGGCGTCCGGCCGGCCCTTCTCCTCAAGGACGGAAGTAGACGGCGATGAATGCGTTATGCGGAAGATTTTTAGGAAGGACGGCCCTCGTCACCGGTCTGGTGCTCACGTCGGTCGCCCCGATCGGGCAGGCCGCCGCCACTGCGGCGGCTCCTGCGGCGGCTCCTGCGGCGGACCCGCCGCGGGAGCCGGTCTGTGAGCGGCAGGTGGTGCTGGAGGCATGGGTGACGGGCGGGCTGAACGTCCGCCCGAAGGCGGAGCAGGCGCTGCTCGGCGACAGGGCGGCCGTCTGCGCCTTCCTCGCCGAACTGCCCAGGCTCGCCGCCTTCGACGATCGCGAGCAGGTCGGCCGCGTCAAGGCGCTCGGCGGCCCCGAGGTCGCCGCCGCCGCCAACGCCGCCCTGCGCTCGGAGCAGCCGGGCGCGGTGGCGGCGTTCCTCGACGGCGGGTGGGAGCTGGCCCGCGAGATCGACCTGCGAGCCAGCGTGAACAAGATGAAGGCGGTGGGCGGCCCCGAGGTCAAGGCCGCCGCGAACGCGGTGCTGCGCAACGGCTCGCGCGGCGCGATGGGGGAGTTCATCGAGACGGGGTGGCGGCTGCCGTACCGGATCGATCTGCGGGCCGTCGTCAACCGCGCCATGGCCGAGGGCGGCCCCGAGGTGCAGGCTGCGGCGAACAGGGCGCTGCAGGACGGCAGCCTGGAGATGCAGGAACGGTTCGTCCAGATCGACTGGGGCGTGGCCCAGGCCAGGGACGACGAGAACCAGACGCTGAACGACCTGCGCACCAGCGCCACGGAGGCGACCAGGCGGGCCGCGTTCGAGGCGGTCTCCGCGGTGGCGCAGGCCGAGCGCGCCAAGGCCGAGTCCCTGGCCGCCAAGGCCGAGGCGGAGGACGCCGAGCGGCTCGCCTCGCTGGCCGGACGGGAGTCGGCGGAGGCGAGGAAGCAGGCGCGGCGGGCGGCCGACGCCGCCGATCGTGCCGCCGCGGCCTCGCGCGTCGCCGTCCAGGCCGCGCGGTCGGCGGCGGAAGCGGCCCGCAAGGCGGCCGGTGCGGGCGGGCGCGCGGCGACCGCGGCGGCGCGGGCCCACACCAAGTCCGACGAGGCGTGGGCGGCCGCCGCCAGGGCGGAGCTGGACGCGAACCGACCAACGCGACTGGTTGTGGCGCGAGGCCGACGATCAGGGCGTTGGCGAGGT